>JAUVNM010000214.1 GCA_030599705.1 Gammaproteobacteria bacterium | reverse complement strand
CGTAGTAGTCATGTTCGCCCATGACGTAATAGGCCTTGTGGCGCAGCCCGGAGAGAATTTCCAGGCCATGGTCGATTTCCTCGGGTTTCCCCAGCTGTGCGATATCGCCGCCGTACATGACGAAGTCCGGGCGCGGGTCCAGCAGGTTGGCTTCGGCGACAGCGCGGATCAGGCCACGGTCCCAGTTACGCACAAACTTGTTGCCCTTGATGTGGGTAATGTGCGAATCCGATATGAATGCAAAGCTGAAGTTTTGCTCACTGGACTTGCCGAAGGCGACCTCGATCAGGCTCATCGGCAGCGCACTGGCAGCGAGTACGGCACCACCCTGCTTGAGGAAGTTGCGTCGGTTGATGTTTTTCATGATGATTCTCCCGGGTTCAGTCTTTGGCCAGAGCGGCGTATTCAGGACTGGTCAGTGCCTTCATAAACTCGACCAGATCCTCAGCTTGCTGGTCAGTGAGATTGAGGGGGCGGATACCGCCGCTCTGGAAGCTTGAGAACGGGTCTTTCTCTTTCATGCGTCCGCCGATGTCGTAGAAATCCACGACATCTTCGAGCGTCTTGAGACTGCCGTCATGCATATAGGGGGCTGTGACTGCGATATTTCTGAGTGTTGATGTCTTGAATGCACCCACCTCGGAAATATTTTCTGTAACAGCGTAGCGGCCCAGTTCGGACATGTTTTCCCTGGTTAGTACAGTGACATCTACATCAGCGCCCGCACGTTTCGATTTGAGAAACTCTGCCGCTGTTTTCTCCTCCTTGCCCTTGATTCTCATGAAACCGACACCGATGTTGTGGAAGCGGTTGTCCGTGAAGAGGGCCTGGGTCTGTTCGATGGTGTGACAGGAGACACATCGTCCCTGTTCCACAAAGACCTTGAGGCCGCGAATCTGTGCCGGTGTCATGGCATCTTTTTCACCACCGTACATGTATCGATCAAACGGGGAATCGCCGGCGATAATGGTGCGCTCGAAGGCCGCGATTGCCATGGCCACGTCATCAATACCGATGGCGCTGCCCGCTTTCCCGAAGACCGCCTTGAACTGTGCCTGGTAATCAGGATCGGTGCGGACAATTTTCAGGATGGGTTGGTAGTCGGTGAGTCCCATTTCGACCGGGTTAATGGGCGGCTGCTTGGATTGCCCTTCCAGGTCGGGTTCACGGCCGTCCCAGAACTGGGTTTGCATATAGGCGGCATTGATCACGGTCGGGGCATTGCGCGTACCCGTGAGTTTGTTGATCCCCTCGGAAACCCGCAGGTTATCGGTAAAGCCCTTCTCGCGCGCATGGCAGGTACTGCAACTGACCTCACCCGTGGTGCTGAAACGCTGGTCGTGAAACAGCTTGTCACCGAGCGCGATCTTCGCCTCGGTCTGCGGGTTGTCAGCGGGAATCGGTACTTCCGGTAATCCCAGTGGTGCGGCGTGTGCACAGGCCGCCGTTGTTGCGAATGCAATAGCAATGAGAAATCGGTCCATGACTCGCCCCCTGTGTTTGTATAGTTAGCAACGTTTACGGGATATAGCTGCGGCTAAGAATAGTTCTAAATTTACACGCTGTCTACCCGGAAAGGTCCGCAACCACCGTAGACTCAAGTCATAATATTATCTATAATAATCAAGTAGATAGGGTGCGTGTGTCCAGGGAAAATGCAGGAACGGCGCCCCGCCGGGAATGACAAGATTTCCCCGCGAGGCGTGGGTCCTGCGGTGGGACGGGAATCAATCGAACGGCCGGGAAAGGCATTCTTATTCCGCCAGCCAGTCGCGCGGTTTCAGGTAGACCTCGTAGAGTTCCGCTTCGGGTGTGCCCGGTTCCGGGTGCCAGTCGTAGCGCCAGCGCACCTGCGGTGGCAGGGACATCAGGATGGCCTCGGTGCGGCCCCCTGATTGCAGCCCGAACAGGGTGCCGCGGTCATAGACGAGATTGAACTCGACATAGCGGCCGCGGCGGTAGGCCTGGAAGTCACGCTCGCGTTCGCCCCAGGCAAGGTCCTTGCGGCGTTCCACGATCGGCAGATAGGCCGGCAGGAAGTGGTTGCCGACACTGATCATCAGGGAACAGCAGCGTTCGAAACCGCCGGTATTGAGGTCATCGAAGAACAGGCCGCCGATGCCGCGCGGTTCCTCGCGGTGCCGGATATAAAAATAATCATCACACCATTGTTTGTATTTCGGGTAAATTTCGTCACCGAACGGCGTGCAGGCCTCCCTGGCCAGCCGGTGCCAGTGCACGGCATCTTCCTCGAAGCCGTAATACGGGGTCAGGTCAAAACCGCCGCCAAACCACCAGACCGGGTCGGCATGATCCTGTTCCGCGATGAAGAAACGTACGTTGGCGTGTGTGGTCGGGATGTAGGGATTGCGCGGGTGGATAACCAGCGAGACGCCCATGGCCTGGAATGTCCGTCCCGCCAGTTCCGGCCGGGCCGCCGTGGCGGAAGGCGGGAGTTCATTGCCGAACACATGTGAAAAGTTTATGCCGGCCTTTTCGAATAGTGCCGCGTCTTCCATGACGCGTGAACGCCCGCCGCCACCCTCCTTGCGGTTCCAGTCGTCTTCGCGGAAAGGTCTGTCACCGTCGATTTTCTCGATGGCGTCGCAAATCGTGTCCTGCAGGCCAAGCAGATAGTCGCGGACCTGTTCGATTTGCGGCTTGCCAATGGATTCGCCAGTCATGGTAGTTTCAGTGCATCAATGTATCGGGTTACCGAAGGATTTTTCCGGTCACGCCATCGCGGATTTTACTTGGCACGCCGCTGCCGACGGGACCATGCAGAATATAGTCGATGTCGTTGTGGAACACCTGCCTGACAGCAAGCGGCGTCGTGGCCGGGCGCTTGCCGTGACGGTTGGCGCTGGTGGATACCAGGGGTCCGCCCCGGCGTTTGCACAGTGCCGCGGCCACGGGATGATCGGTAATGCGTACGGCGAGGCTGGTGTGCCTGCCGCGCAACCAGACCGGTATTTCCGGCAGGCATGGCAGGGTCCAGGTCACCGGGCCGGGCTGCCTGGCGGCCACCCGCTTTCTGACAACGGCTGCCAGTGGCAACAGCCAGGGTTCCAGCTGGGTGAAGTCGCTGGCAATCAGGATGACGCCGTGATCGATATTCCGGTGTTTCAGGTCCAGCAGGCGCAGTACGGCCGCGCCGTTGCAGGGGTCACAGCCCAGGCCATAGACGGTTTCGGTCGGGTAGGCAATGATCCCGCCGGCAGCAATGTGCCGGGCGGCCTCACGGATATGCCAGGTCATTACACGCTACCCCTGAAGAACCGTCGTGCGTGTACCAGGTGTCAGCTGGCTTCCTTGTCAACCGCCGATTCAGGTGCTTCCCGGGACTCGATGAACTTGCAGTTCTGCTGTGGACACACGCGCTGGGTACCGGAACGTTTGGTGGTCTTGATGCTGGTGATTGGCCAGCTGCATTTCGGGCAGGGCTCGGCAAGCGGCAGGTTCCAGAGTGCATAGTCGCAGTCCGGGTAGCGTTCGCAGGAATAGAAGATCTTGCCGCGGCGGGATTTGCGCTTGAGGATGTTGCCCTTGTGGCATTGCGGGCAGCGTACTTCGGTGTCCTCCGGTTTTTCCAGTGGCTCGATATGCTTGCAGTCCGGGTAGCTGCTGCAACCGATGAACTTGCCATAGCGGCCGCTGCGTATGATCAGTGGTGAATCACACTTTGGACAACTGCGGCCTTCCACGATCTCCGGCTCCGCGCTGTCGCGGTCTTCACCGACGTTACGGGTATATTTGCAGTCCGGGTAGCCGGAACAGCCGATGAAAAAGCCGCCCTTGCCGAGGCTCATCTGCAGCTGTTTACCGCATTCCGGGCACTTCTCGTCAATCGGTTTCGGGTACGGGCGCTCGTATTCCTTGCCGATCAGTTGCTTGAACGGTTTCCAGAATTCGTTCATGACCGGTATCCAGTCCTTTTCGCCGCGTGATACCGCATCCAGCTCGTCCTCGAGGCTGGCGGTAAAGTCGTAATCGACGTAGGAGGTGAAATTGTCTGTCAGGAACTCGATCACCACGCGCCCGACATCCGTCGGGTAAAAGCGTTTCTTCTCCAGGATTACGTAGTCACGTGCCTGCAGCGTCGAGATGATGGTGGCATAGGTCGACGGTCTGCCGATGCCGTACTCCTCCAGCGTCTTGACCAGGCTGGCCTCGGAGTAGCGCGGCGGTGGTTCGGTAAAGTGCTG
>JAUVNM010000196.1 GCA_030599705.1 Gammaproteobacteria bacterium | reverse complement strand
TGCCTCGATCGTGGTGCTGGAGAACATTGTGCGCCTGCGCGAGGGCGGCCTGCCCAGTGATGCAGCGGCAAGCCAGGCGCCTGCCCAGGTCCAGGGTGCACTGATTGCCTCGACAGCGACCACGGTGGCGATCTTCCTGCCGGTGGTGTTCCTGCCGGACGAGGCCGGCCAGCTGTTTGCCGACCTGGCATTGACCATCGCCTTTGCCGTGGTGGCCTCCATGCTGGTGGCCCTGCTGGTGCTGCCGACACTCAGCCGGCACTGGCTGCATCGCGTCAGCAGCGCTGACCCGCACACGCATTGGTGGGACAGTATTACCCGGAAGATCATGGAGCTCACCGGCGCACCTCGCCAGCGCCATGTCTGGATTGCGGTGCTGGTTGTTGTGCCGCTGGTATTGACTGTATTGCTGAAACCCGATGCCGATTACCTGCCGGAGGGCAACCGCAACCTGGTATTTGCCTTTATCCAGCCGCCTCCCGGGATGAACCTTGACCATGTCGAGAAAGAAATGGGGCAGGTGATTGCACGGCGCCTGGAGCCCTATGTGAGCGGGGACAAGGAACCCGTGATCCGGCACTATTTTTTCGTGGCGTATCGCGGCGGTGTGTTCATGGGTGCGCAGGCGCAACATGCAGGGCGTATCAAGGAACTGGTACCGGTCGTCAATGAGGTGATTCGCGGTTTTCCGGACACCCGGGGTTTCGCGCAGCAACGTTCGTTGTTTGGCAGTCGCGGCGGACGCAGGATCGAGATGGACCTGCAGTCACGTCATCTTGACAGCCTGCTGGAGGCCGCGCGCAGCGGTGAGCAGGCGATACTGGAACTCTGGCCGACAGCACAAATTCGTCCGCTACCGGGGCTGGAGCTGGCGGAACCCGAATTACAACTGGTTCCGAACGAACGCCGGATCGCCGAGGCGGGCTGGAACCGGGCAACCATCGCCAGCGTGGTCAGGGCGCTAGGTGACGGCCTGTTCGTCGGCGAGTACTTCGACGGTGAGGAGACCCTCGACATTATCGTTCGCGCCAGGCCGTGGCGTACGCCGGAGGAACTGGAAGTCATACCGCTGATGACCCCGAAATCCGGGGTGTTGCCGCTCAATGAACTGGTTGATGTGGTGCGCACCGCCGGCCCTGACCAGTTACGCCGTATTGACCGGCGGCGCACCATCACCCTGCAGATCACACCGCCGGATGACGTGTCGCTGGAGCAGGCCATCGAGACACTGCGTACCGGGGTTGAGCCGCTGGTTCGCAACAATCTGCCGGCTGACGGGGATGTGCGCTACAGCGGTGCGGCTGACAAGCTGGAGCAGGCGCTGGTGAACATGAGCGGCAGTTTTTTCCTTGCGATCCTGATCCTCTACCTGCTGATGAGTGCGCTGTTCCGCTCGTTCCGCGACAGCCTGCTGGTGTTACTGGTGCTGCCACTTGCCACCGTCGGCAGCGTGATCGCATTACAGATCCTGGGCTGGGTGACGTTCCAGTCCATGGACCTGCTGACCATGATCGGGTTTATTATTCTGCTGGGCCTGGTGGTCAATAACGCCATCCTGCTGGTCTATCAGACCCGCGCGGCGGAACGTGCAGGCATGGCGCGCTATGCTGCCGTTGAGCAGGCCGTACGGCTGCGGTTGCGGCCGATTCTCATGACGACACTGACCAGCGTGTTCGGGATGCTGCCGCTGTTGCTGGTGCCGGGTGCCGGCACCGAACTCTACCGCGGTCTCGCCGCTGTGATCGTCGGGGGCATGCTGGTCAGCACCGTCTTTACGCTGCTGTTGCTGCCGGCCCTGTTGCAGACAGGACGGTTACCGAATCCCGCGACGGAGTGATGACCATGAACAAGCCGGGTATCGTCACCGCCATTCCCAAACGCCGCTACAAGTTCGGCGAATTTACCGTGGTCGTTCTCGGCGAGATCGAGAGTGATGACGGTGTCGACTATCATCTGGTCATGGCCGTTATCCGGGGAAATGACCCTGATCCGGGTATCTATATTACGGCCGAGCGGTCTCCGCAGACAGGTGCCGGTACGGGGAACTATACTATGCGTATTGTCATGCGGGATGGTTCCGAGGTGCTGGGTGCTGCGGATGACTGGAAGGATATCGAGGTCTTCGCCAACGTGGCCCTGGATATCGTGGGCCGGATGCTGCAACTGACGGATGAGGTTCCCTATCGGCTGATGTAGGAGGTGACGTGGATGCAGGCATGAAATGGCCGGTTGCTGCTGTACTGTTGGTGACAGCCTGTGTGTGGAGTGTGCCGGCCGCTGCATTCTGTTTTTCCATGGGCGGGGGCAGCAGGAGTCATGCAGGTAATTATCCGCCGCCTTTTGCACCCGGTTTCGGGGCCGGCTGGTACCCGGCCTCGCCGTACCTGGCACCGGCACCGCGCGCGGTCATCCTGCCGGCCGTGCTGCGGGAAGAGCCCTTGCCGCCTGTCACGGACAGCCCCCCGGTCCCGGCACAGCAAATCTTCAAGTGATCAGGTGACCTGCTGTTCCCCGCCATTTATGGCGATTGTGTAGGAGCCAGCTCGCCTACAGGGATGTAGGTGAGGGGCGAGAGCAGGACGCGGAAGCTTTGCTGGCGAACTGGTAGCGAACCAGTCGCACGGCGGCACAAACTGTGCAGCAATTATTCGCGGGCAAGCCCGCTCCTACGACCTGATACCCTGTCCGCTTGCGGCGGTGTAGTTCATTCCCGGTGACCGGCGGGTTCTGTCATTGTGGTAAGCTCCCGGCATGCCATCACGCCGCCAGCTGCTGAACATCCTGTCGGACGGAGAGTTGCATTCCGGAGAAGCCCTCGGTAGTCAACTGGGGGTCAGCCGCATGGCGGTCTGGAAGCGTATTCAGGCATTACGGCACAGCGCTGTCCCGATCGATGTAGTGAAAGGCAAGGGCTACCGGCTGCCAACTGCCGTGGAGTTGCTGGATGGTGACGCCATCCGGTCCGCGGTCAGTCCCGGGCGCCGGGATCACCTTGCTGCCATAGAAACCGTCCTCGAAGTCGATTCAACCAGTACCTGGCTACACCAGGCGGCACAGGAGGGTGCTGCATCCGGGACCGTGTGTGTCGCAGAACTGCAGCATGCCGGCCGGGGAAGACACAACCGGCGATGGGTTTCACCGTTTGCCGCCAACCTGTATCTCTCGCTGTTGTGGCGCTCCATGAACGGTGTTGCCGGACTCGGCGGCCTGAGCCTGGTCACCGGGATTGCTGTCGTGCGCAGCCTGGAATCATTCGGGATTACCTCGGCGGGACTCAAATGGCCGAATGACATCCTGGTCGATGGCGCCAAGCTGGCCGGTATTCTCATCGATGTGACGGGCGAGTCGACCGGTCCCTGCGCCGTCATTATCGGCGTCGGCATTAATGTGTCGATGCAGAAAGCAGACGCGGACGGTATTGACCAGTGCTGGACCGATCTGTGTTCACTGACTGGCCGGGAGCAATTCCCGCGCAACCGGCTGGCCGCCAGTGTGCTCGAGCACCTGCTGGCCGCAATTGAAGAATTTGAGCAGTACGGGATGGATTCCTTCATGGACGAATGGCGTCGCCTCGATCTTGTCAATGGCAGGCAGGTAGACCTGCAGTTACCGAATGAAGTGGTTCCCGGGTTGGCCTGCGGCATTGATTCCGCGGGTGCATTACTGGTCGACACGGCAACGGGGCGGCGGCGCTTTGCATCCGGTGAGGTCAGTCTGAGAGTTGCCACATGATGCTGCTGGATATTGGGAACTCGGCAGTCAAATGGGCGGTGCAGGAGCAGGGAAAATTGATCGAGCGGGGGCATTTTGTCCACAGGAATGGAGACTTTGCCTGCAGGGCACAGGCGGCCTGGGGTGGACTGCCGGAACAAAAGCAGGCCGTTGTTGCCAATGTTGCCGGCGCCGGTGTCGAGGCGGTCTTGACCGGCTGGACCGAGGAAAACTGGCAGGTCACGCCGGAGTATATCCATGTAACCGGACATGCTGCCGGTGTTACCAATGCATACAGCGAACCGGCGGACCTCGGGGTTGATCGCTGGGCTGCCATGATTGCGGCTTACCATGATTATGGCGGACCGGTTTGTATCGTAGATTGCGGCACCGCCATTACCGTAGATGTTGTGGACGCGACCGGCCGGCACCGCGGGGGGATGATTGCACCCGGTACCGCTACCCTGAAACAGTCGTTGCTGGAGGACACGGTCGATATCCGGATGTCACCCGCCGATGACGATCAGCGGTTGACGCTGCTCTCCAGCGGGACACAGGAGGCGGTCTATAATGGCGTGTATTATATGTGCAGTGCAATGATCGACCGGGTGGTCGCTGATATCGTTGCCGAGTTCGGGGAAAAGACGGTGCTTGTCATGACGGGGGGCGATGCCGGGAGCCTGCTGTCGCTGAGCGGCTGGCAGCTGCAACATGATCCGGACCTGGTACTCAGGGGGGTAGCCATACTGGCAGGGGAGTCTGTATGCGTCACGTAATCTATTTTCTGGTCGTAGCAAACCTCGTGTTCTTCCTCTGGCATGCTATCCAGGGACCGACAGTC
>JAUVNM010000311.1 GCA_030599705.1 Gammaproteobacteria bacterium | reverse complement strand
GAAAAAATGCATCGCGCCGTGCGTGATACCGGCGGCCTGATCGATGCCGTGTTCTTTTGCCCGCACGGCCCGGATGACAGCTGCGCGTGCCGCAAGCCGAAACCCGGCCTGTATCACGATATCGCACGGCGCCTGCGCATCGACCTGACGGGGGGACCGGCCATCGGTGAGGCCCTGCGCGCCCTGCAGGCGGCGCGCGCCGCCGGTGCCCGACCGCTGCTGGTCAGGACCGGCAAGGGTCCGCAGACGCTGGCACACCCCGAACTCGACGCCGATGTGCCGGTATTCAGCGATCTTGCCAGCGCGGTCGATGCCGTGCTCACCCCGGACGCCGGCTGAACCGTCGATGCAGGCATCCGGCAACTACGATCCGTCCTACCCGGTACTGTGGCTGCGCTCGCTGGCATTCTGGATTGTGTTCCCGGTGTCGATCATGATTTTTGCCGTTTTGCTGCTGTTTACCTTACCCGTATCACTCGCCAAACGCTGGGCGCTGCTGCAGGTCTGGGTGCATTTTATCCTGTGGTGGCTGAAGCTGACCTGCAAGCTCGACCATGCAGTCCAGGGTGCCGAGCACATCACGGCAACACCCGGCATCGTGTTCTCCAAGCACCAGTCCACCTGGGAGACCATCGCGCTGCAGCGCATCTTTCCGTTACAGGTGTGGGTGGCCAAGCGTGAATTGATGTGGGTACCGTTCTTTGGCTGGGGGCTCGCACTGATGAAATGCATCCACATCAAGCGCGGCACCGGCAAGGCGGCGGTGAAACAACTGGTCACCCAGGGCCGCGCCCGGCTCGAGGATGGCAACTGGATCGTTATCTTCCCGGAAGGCACCCGCATCCCGGCCGGTCACAAGAGCCGTTACCACATCGGCGGCGCCGTACTGGCTGAACAGACCGGCTACCCCATCGTACCGGTGGCCCATAACGCCGGGGAGTACTGGCCGCGGCGCAGCTTTATCAAGCGCCCCGGGACCATCCAGGTACGCATCGGCAAACCGATATCGCCCGACGGCAAGAAGGCCCAGCAGATACTGGAGGAAGCGTCCGGCTGGATCGAGGAACGCATGGCGGAGATCACCACCCTGAAATAAACTGCCCCGCCGCAAGCGGACGCGGTATCAAGAACTGCTACCGCCCGGTGATGGGGGTGACGATCCAGGTGCTGGTGAAGATGGCGGCACAGCCGGGCGGAAGGGTGCGTGGGGTGCCCTGGGTGCCCGGGGGGCCATGGGTGCGCGCGGCGCCTGTTGCACACCTGTGTGTGGTACATCCGGTCGCGGCGGGTGAAATAGCGGGGAAGCGTGTTGCAAGAAAAAGGTCACCGGCCGGCTATCATTCAGCACCCGGCCGCGCTTGTTAATCACCTGCGCCGTAACGGTATGTTTACCCCTCTCGACTCCGCTCAGTGATTGTTCAAGAGACGCTGAGGGATCTCCCTGCACCTGACCGTCGAGCAAAATCTGGATCTTGTGATCCTCGGTGGTATTAAGCTCAGGCTCGACAGTTACCGTGACCTCGACATTTCCCTGGTTGTCACGCACGGTTTCCCCGGACCCCGGCTCGACGATCGTGAGCCTGTTATACCCGGTAAACACCGGCTTGTCGGGTGTGTCTGGCGGTGGCTGTACAACACTCTGGCGCGGTTGCGGTGGAGGCCACTCCGGAAGTGTGATCCTGTCCGCCCCGGCATGGGGATCGTCGGAGTAATACACACTCCCGTCCGGCGCGACCCACCGGTAGACGTCGCGGGCATCGGCCACGACCAGACAAAGCACGAGCATCAGGAAAGCGGTAAATCTCACCCTCAAAGTATAGTCAATGGAAGGGAAATTCAGGATCAATTATAAAAGCATTTTATAAATACCAGACAACTACATCGCACCTTCTTCCTCAACATCCGGGTAGCTCGACACGACACAAATGGAGGCGTCATTATATATAGTGTAAACTATAATAAAAATTGTATACTATTGATAAATATCATTTTAATTAATGCTTGATTGTGCGTTCTGTCTTCTTTGCGCCATGGCACGAGCATTTTTTCTCAGTGTACTCTGTGCGCTCTGTGGCAAAAATTTTTTAGCGCACAACCACACTACCGGCGGCACTGCTGTTAACAGGCAGAAGACCGTGCGATTTTGATTTAAATATCGAGGTTGGAGACGGCCAGCGCATTCTGCTCGATGAAGTCACGGCGCGGCTCCACCTGGTCGCCCATCAGGGTGGTGAAGATCTGGTCGGAACCGACGGCGTCCTCGATCTGCACCTGCAACAGGCGCCGGGTGTCCGGGTCCATGGTGGTATCCCAGAGCTGGTCCGGGTTCATTTCCCCGAGTCCCTTGTAGCGCTGGATATGCTGGCCGCGTTTGGTCTCGTCCAGCAGCCAGTTCAGGGCCTGCTTGAAGGAACTCACGTCCTGCCGACGCTCCCCGCGTTGCACGTACGCCCCGCTACTCAACAGACCATCCAGTTGCGTGCCTAGCGCCGCGATACGCCGGTATTCGGCCGAGGCGAAAAAGTCGCCGGTTAGTGTCTGTTCGGTCGCCACGATGCCATGGGTCCACTTGCTGACCGTGACCGTGATGCCCTGGTTATCCGGCAGCTGGACCGTTTCCATCGTGTAGCGCTGACCGGCCGTCTGCGCCGCGTTCATGCGCTGCTCGAGCTCGCTGAGCCACGCGGCCACGGCCGCACTGTCATGCAGGGTGACCTCGTCCAGCGGCGGCAGTTAGATCATCTTTTCCAGAAAGCCGCTGTCAAAGCGGCGCGACAGGCGGCGGATATCGGCCAGCACTGCCATGAACTGGGTTGCCAGGTTCTCCAGCCCCGGTCCGCCAAGTGCCGGTGCGTCCGGGTTGACGAACAGCTGTGCCTTGTCGACCGCGCCCTGCAGGAGCATGGCGTTCAACTGCGAATCATCCTTAACATATTGTTCTTGCTTGCCTTTTTTTATTTTATACAGTGGCGGCTGG
>JAUVNM010000105.1 GCA_030599705.1 Gammaproteobacteria bacterium | reverse complement strand
TTACGGCTGTGAAAATCATGCTCGTCTGTTGCACCGGCAAAGCGGTTCCAGGGACACACCAGCTGGCAGTCGTCGCAGCCATAGATGCGGTTGCCGATGAGTGGCCGCAGGTGTTCCGGTATGGAGCCGCGCAGCTCGATGGTCAGGTAGGAAATACACAGCCTGGCATCGAGCTGCCAGGGGGCGACGATGGCCCGGGTCGGACACACATCGATACACGCCTGGCAGGTGCCGCAGTGATCTTCCCCGGCGCTGTCGGTTGGCAGGGGCAGGTTGGTATACAGTTCCCCGATAAAAAACCACGAGCCGGCGCGTTCATTGATCAGGTTGGTGTGTTTGCCGATCCAGCCAAGTCCGGCCTGTTGCGCGAGCGCCTTTTCCAGTACCGGGGCGCTGTCGGTGAACGCCCGGTAGCCGAATGGCCCGGTCCGTGTGGCTATGTTCCCGGCGAGCCGTTGCAGGCGTTTGCGCATCAGCTTGTGATAGTCACGTCCCAGTGCGTAACGTGACAGGTAGGCCAGTGCCGGGTCGTCCAGGACCGCGTCGGGGGCTGCCGCATCCGCCGGCCAGTAATCCATGCGGACCGAGATGATCCGTACCGTCCCCGGCACCAGTTCCGCCGGCCGGCTGCGCCGGGTGCCGTGGCGCTGCATGTAATCCATTTCTCCGTGCCGGCCGGCGGCGAGCCAGTTCACCAGGTGCGTTTCATCGGCATCCAGGCCGGTAGCAGTGATACCGACTTGCTGGAATCCCAGTTCCTTTCCCCAGGACTTTATCTGGCGGGCCAGTGCGGGGTAATCGAGTCCGGGAGCCGGGGTGCTGAAGGGTTTGCTCATGACTGGCCTGTAGTGGTGTACCGGCGTATTTCACGGTATGTTGGGATCAACGCCGGTTGCTTTCCCGGTTTTCCGAGTATTGATTATCCTGTGAACAGTACAACGTCATTGTATACCGCAGCGCAGGTGCGCGAACTGGACCGTATCGCCATCGAGACGGCCGGCATTCCCGGCTATACCCTGATGACACGCGCCGGTGCGGCGGCCTGGCAGGTGCTGGTGTCGAGCTGGCCCGCTGCCCGCACCCTGGCGGTTGTTTGCGGGGCCGGCAACAACGGGGGAGATGGCTATGTGCTGGCGCGCCTGGCGCTCGAGGCGGAATACCGGGTGGCCGTGCTGCAACTGGGTGATGCCGAACGCATCCGCGGTGATGCGCAGACAGCACGGGATGCCTGGCTGGCAGCGGGTGGGGAGACCGTCCCGTTTACTGTGCAGGCACTTGCAGAGGCGGACGTCATTGTCGATGCCCTGCTGGGGACCGGGCTGGAACGCGCCTTGGAAGGTGCGTGGCTGGCGGCGGTCAATGCCATCAATGCGCACCCGGCGCCGGTACTGGCACTCGATATTCCCTCCGGACTGCAGGCCGACACCGGCAGCATCCTCGGGGCCACGGTCAGGGCAGAGCGCACGGCCACGTTTATCGGCCGTAAATGCGGCCTGTATACGGGGCAGGGACCGGACGTTGCCGGTCACATCACGCTGCATGATTTACAGGTACCTGAAACGGTCTACGGCCAGGTGACGGCCGCGGCGGACCTGGTCACGGACCCGCCGCTGGGGCCGCTCGGCAAACCGCGGTCACGCACGGCCCACAAGGGAGACCAGGGGCATGTGCTGGTTGTCGGTGGCGACCACGGCATGAACGGCGCCGTGCAGCTGGCCGGACTGGCCGCATTGCGTACCGGTGCGGGGCTGGTGAGCCTGGCGACCCGGCCGGAACACGCGGCCGCCATCGCCGCGGCCTGTCCGGTACTCATGAGCCGCGGCATCGATTCGGGCAGGACGCTGGGAAATCTGCTGGAGCGCGCCACGGTGGTTGCCATTGGACCGGGGCTGGGCCGGTCCCGCTGGGCACAGGACTTGTTATCTGCCGTGCTGCAGTGTGATTTGCCGCTGGTCATCGACGCCGATGCGCTCAACCTGGTGGTGCACGAGCCGGTAACGCGTGCCAACTGGATACTGACGCCGCACCCGGGCGAGGCCGGCCGGTTGCTGGGGATGACAACACAGGAGGTAGAGGCCGACCGGTTTGCCGCGGTAATGGCCATTGCCCGGACCTGTGGCGGGGTTGCCGTGCTGAAAGGGGCCGGTACGCTGGTCAGTACGGCTGGTGCGCCGGTGGCCGTGTGTGCCGCGGGCAATCCGGGCATGGCGAGTGCCGGAACCGGTGATGTCCTGACCGGGGTGATTGCGGGGCTGGTGGCGCAGGGGCTGGCGTTGCCACAGGCGGCCATTGCCGGTGTCTGTGTGCATGGCCTGGCTGGCGATGCCGCGGCCCGTGCCGGTGAACGCGGCATGATCGCAACCGATGTGATTGCGGCCCTGCGCGGGGGCATGCAGCAGGCGGGTGAAAGCGGATGAAACTGGTCGTGCCGGATGAACCAGCCATGCAGGAAGTCGGCCGGCAGCTGGCGCGCACGGCCGGGAGGCCGGGCGTCGTGTACCTGGTGGGCGAGCTCGGCACCGGCAAGACCACGCTGGTACGCAGCCTGTTGCGCGGGCTGGGCTATGCCGGCACGGTCAGGAGCCCGACCTATACCCTGATGGAACCCTACTCACTGGCGCACCTGAGCGTGTATCACCTCGACCTGTACCGCCTGGCGGACCCGGAAGAGCTTGAATGGCTTGGTATCCGCGATCTCGATACCGGCGTGGACCTGTTGCTGGTCGAGTGGCCGGAGCATGGGGCGGGCCTGCTGCCACCGGCCGACCTGGTGATTTCCATTGAATATCAGGGCGCCGGGCGCTTGTTGCAGGTGCGCTCGCCCACACCGCAAGGTCAATCCATGGCGGCCGGTCTCAGCGACACATCACGGATAGTCAGTAGCTAACAGGGACTTATCAGGGAAGGCTTTTGTTTTCTTACAGGTTTTCAGTCTATCCCCCGGAGTTCTATCAGCTTTCTTGCAATTTCCCCTGATTTCGTCATAGTATTCCAACACCACCTACTGCTTCCGGGGGAGATGTTTCGGTGAATCGGCTGATCACAGGGTTGTGTCTCTGGTGCCTGGGCCAGGCGCTGGTGCTCGCCGCTCCCGCGGAAGTCCAGGGCCTGCGCCTGTGGGCCGCACCGGACCACACGCGCGTGGTATTCGATGTCAGTGGTCCCGTCAGCCATAGGATATTTTCCCTGAAAAACCCCGATCGCCTGGTAATCGATGTCCCGGCCGCCACGGCGGCCACTGCATTCCCTGCCCGAAACCAGAGTGAAGGCATCGTCAAGGGTGTGCGTACCGGCAAGCGCGGCAAGGGTGATTTGCGCATCGTGCTTGATCTGACACAGGCGACCAGACCGAGGAGCTTTACCCTCAAGCCCGGCGGCCAGCACGGTCACCGGCTGGTCGTTGATCTCTATGACCCGGACCGTAAACAACCACTGCTGCAACTGCAACAGCTAACAAAAGCCCGGCCAGTCAGTCTACAGAAACTCCGGGTGCGTGACCTGGTGATTGCCATCGATGCCGGCCATGGTGGCGATGATCCCGGGGCTATCGGGCGTGGCGGGACGCGTGAAAAGGATGTGGTGTTGTCCATTGCACGGCGCCTGGAGGAATTGATCAATAAAGAGCCCGGCATGCGCCCGGTGCTGATACGCAAGGGTGATTATTATGTCGGTCTGCGCCAGCGCATCAACAAGGCGCGCCAGCATAACGCCGACCTGTTTGTGTCCATTCACGCCGATGGTTTCCGCGATCGCCGGGTACGCGGCTCCTCGGTCTACGTACTGTCGCGGCGTGGCGCATCTTCCGAGATGGCGCGCTGGCTGGCCGAGAAGGAAAATGCGGCTGACCTGGCCGGCGGTGTCAGTCTGGATGACAAGGACCAGCTGCTGGCGGAGGTGTTACTGGACCTGTCACAATCGGCAACCAACGAGGCCAGCGTGGATGTGGCTGACAATCTGTTCCGGGAGCTGCGCCGGCTCGGCAAGACACACAAGAAATCGGTGCAGCAGGCCGGATTCGTGGTACTGAAATCCCCGGACATCCCCTCGGTACTGGTCGAGACCGCGTTTATTACCAACCCGACGGAAGAACGCAAGCTGCGTGACAAGCGCCACCAGGAAGCCCTGGCGCGCGCCATGTTCAGCGGCATCCTGCGTTATTTCACGACCCACCAGCCGCCGGGCACGCACCTGGTGGCGCGGGAACATACCATCAAGCGCGGTGATACCCTGGGCCACATTGCGCAGCACTACCAGGTCACACTCAACAGCCTGAAGGGATTTAATGAACTGACATCAGACCGGGTGCGGGTCGGGCAGAAATTGCGGATACCACCATCCGGGGGCTGATACATTGGGTGCAGTGACATGAAAGTCTTTGTAGTACTGGCAGTGCTATGGCTGCTTGCCGGTTGCGAGACAACCGGGTCCACCGATCCCGGGTCCATCCGCTTCAAGATACCGCCTGGTTCCCGGCTGGTCCTCAACCAGCTGCTGGAGATCCCCGCAGGGCGCGCGCACCTCATGCTGCAGCACGGTGCGGCGGCGACGGCGGCCGGTGTTTTTGATGTCGGCTGCCGCTTCGAGGTCAAGGACCTCGGTCCACGGACCATTCAACCGGAGGCCTTTGTTATACGCAGTATGGCCTCGGGGCGTGAATGGATTAACCACCCCCATACCATGCAGTTCTACAAGGTAATCCACCTGCAGTCGGCCATGCAGGCGGACATCCTGCCGATGAAGTGTTCCTATGAAGACGGTCCGCACTTTGGTCGGCCGGTCACCGTGGCCCAGATCCAGGAGGCGCTGGGCAACATCTTTACCTTCGAGTTTCCCGAATAACGGGTGTCATGGACCGGGTAAAAATCCGGGTAGTAGCTCAGTTTGGCGTAAAATCTGTCTGGCGGAGTGAATTCCGCCCTACAACATCGTTCTTTGTAGGGCCGAATTTATTCGGCCGGTTACAAGCCGGGCCACTACCAAAATCCCGCCTGACTATTCTGAAAGTCTCCCCGGCTGTATCATTGCCGGGCCATGCCCATCCAGGTACTTCCGTCACAGCTGATTAACCAGATTGCCGCCGGCGAGGTCATCGAGCGGCCGGCCTCGGTGGTCAAGGAACTGCTGGAAAACAGCCTCGATGCCGGCGCCAGTGCCATCGAGGTGGATATCGAATCCGGGGGCAGTCGCCGTATCCGGGTGCGCGATAACGGCAGCGGCATGCGGAAACAGGATATCCCGCTGGCACTGTCCCGCCATGCCACCAGCAAGATCGCCTCCCTCGAGGACCTGGAGAGAATCAGCAGTCTGGGTTTCCGTGGTGAGGCGCTGCCCAGCATTGCCTCGGTGTCGCGGCTGCAGCTCAGTTCACGCCAGCCGGACGCGACTTCCGGCTGGGCGTTCCAGAGCAATGGTTCCGAGTCGACGGTTGCGGAGGCACCCGTGGCCCACCCGGCAGGCACCACGGTTGATGTCCGCGACCTGTTTTACAATACCCCGGCACGCCGCAAGTTCATGCGCACCGAAACGACCGAATTCCGGCATATCGAGCAGGTGGTACGGCGCATTGCCCTGAGTCGTTTCCAGGTGGGCGTCAAGCTGCAGCACAACCGGAAACAGATCCTGCAGTTGCCACCGGCGGCAACCCGCGCGGAGCAGGAACGCCGGCTGGCGCGGATCTGCGGCGACGCCTTCATGGAGCAGGCGGTGCATATAGAGCATGCGGGAGCCGGCCTGAAACTCAATGGCTGGGTGGCCGCGCCGACCTTCTCGCGCAGCCAGCCGGACCTGCAATATTTCTATGTCAACGGCCGCATGGTGCGCGACAAGCTGATCACTCATGCCGTGCGCCAGGCCTATGCGGATGTCCTGTATCACGGCCGGCACCCGGCCTATGTGCTGTTTCTCGAGATGGACCCCGCGGGCGTTGATGTGAATGCGCACCCGTCCAAACACGAGGTGCGGTTTCGCGACAACCGGCTGGTGCATGACTTCCTGTTCCGGACCCTGCATGACGCGCTGGCGCAAATCCGCCCGGCGGAGGACCTGCCGCCGCCACGACCGAACCAGCCACTGCACGAACTCGATATCCAGTCCGGGCCGGGGACACTATCGCAACAGCCGCGCATGCCACTGGGTGTACGCGAGCAGATTGCCGGGTATGCTGCCCTGCACCCGGCGCCGGACAGCAGTCCGGACGCACCCGTACCGCAACAGGAGGATGATTGTCCCCTTGGCCATGCACTGGCCCAGCTGCACGGCGTCTACATACTGGCGCAGAACCGCAAGGGGCTGGTGTTGGTGGACATGCATGCCGCCCATGAACGCATTACCTATGAAGGCTTGAAGACCGCGTATGCCGGTGACGGCGTGCGCTCGCAACCGTTGCTGGTCCCGCTGGGTCTTGCCGTCAGTGAACGCGAGGCCGACATCTGCGAGTCCCGGCAGGACTGGTTTAGCGTCCTTGGCCTCGGGATCG
>JAUVNM010000107.1 GCA_030599705.1 Gammaproteobacteria bacterium | reverse complement strand
GCACCAAGCCGGAGGAAGTCGCGCCGGCTCACGGCGCTCGTGGCAATGGCTGCCGGATGTCCCTTATCTGGAGTCTTGATGTTATCCATATGACTTTATAAACGGCTGGTTTTGAATAGTTTTGAACCATTAAATTAGCAAATGATTATACACCAATCAATGAAATAATATGAATTCAGTTATTCTGGGTTATTTAAAATAAGTTAGGCTTATAACCACACTCTTTAATTGGGTACTTGGCCGGTGCTGCAGGTGGGAGATTCCGGCCGGCTAATGGACGGTCCCACTCATCGCAGCAATGATCCTGTCCTCCAGTTGGATCCGGTCAGCCAGGCATTCGCCCAGGTTGGACAGATCGATGGCCAGGAACTCTATGCTGTTATCGAGCGACATGGCTTCATACTTGTCATTGAAGCGCAGGATCACATCGGTTGTCTCCACAATACGCGGGTAGATTTTTTCGGCGATATTCAATACCGATTGCCGGCGTTCCCTGTTGTCGGAGAGGTAGCGATACAGCTGGAAATGCGCACTGGCCGTGTAGTCGATCAGGGCTTCGCAAAAACGCCGCAGGGCCTTCTCCATAGAGGGTTCGGTATTGAATGGCTGGCGGCCCGCCAGTTCGGTCAACAGTGACAGTGTCTCGGTTCGTGACTGCACCAAGGCACCCAGTTTCTCACGTGCCGTACTGCGACGGTCGACTTCGCTGGTAAATTGAGAACCCATATCGTGCTCCTGCATGATTGTTATTGTAAGGATTGTATCAAATCAATCTGCACGTGACCGGCCCGAACATCCACCGCGGAAATGTCAGGGTCCAGGCACACGGCCGGACCCTCGCCAGGCCATGGCGGCCTGCACAAACCGGTGAAAATGTCAGGTTGACCCCGCCAGATTGTTGTATGCTGCCCTATCCCCTTGAGGATAGGTTGTTTATTAAGCCATTGATAATAAATAACTTATAAGGTTTACTCTTCCATATTACACAAGTTGGGGTACAGGTAAATACTTGACAAAAAGAGTCAAGAATCCCTATTATTAGGTTAGTCAGCAGCGAATACATGGAACTCACCGGTATTCTGCACGGAATACGGTCCAGGGTCACCGGGATAGACAAATCAGTACCGTATTCATAGAGGTTCGTCATGAAACTATCAACGAAAGGCCGCCATGCTGTAACGGCGATGATGGAACTGGCCCTTTACCAGAAAAAAGGACCGGTCACTCTGGCTGATATTTCAGTCAAGCAGTCGATATCCATCTCCTATCTTGAACAGTTGTTCGCCAAGCTGCGTCAACACAACCTGGTTACCGGAATGCGCGGGCCGGGCGGTGGATATTGTCTTGCACGTGATGCCGGTGAAATCACGATTGCCAATATACTGAATGCGGTTGACGACATGGTAAGACGCCAGGGGTCAACGACCATCGGCGGCGAGGTGACTGGCAGCCTGATGATGTGGCAACGCTTGAGCGACAGGGTTTATGAATACCTTGACGCAATTACGCTTGCGGAAGCCGTTCAGGCACAAGCCGACGAAAGCCAGCCGGAACTGTTTGGTTCCAGCATGGCGCAAAGCGCGGCATAGCCGCCGAAAGATATTTTTACAGAAACCAACTCGGGGATGTAGCAATGGCATATAGCGAGAAAGTACTCGACCACTACGAAAATCCGCGTAATGTGGGTTCCTTTGACAAGGATGACGGGCATGTGGGTACCGGAATGGTCGGCGCACCGGCGTGTGGTGATGTAATGAAACTGCAGATCAAGGTGAATGAGAACGGCATCATTGAAGATGCCAGGTTCAAGACCTATGGATGTGGATCAGCCATTGCTTCCAGCTCATTACTCACCGAGTGGGTCAAGGGCAAGAGCCTGGATGAGGCCTGTGAGATAAAAAACACCGACATCGCGGAAGAGCTCGCCCTGCCGCCAGTGAAGATTCACTGTTCTGTTCTGGCCGAGGATGCCATCAAGGCGGCCATCGAGAACTACCACGACAAGCAGCCGGAAGCCTGACAACCTGTAATTACAATAAAAAACGGAGCCTGGTCCCCAGACTCCGTTTTTTATTGTCCGTCGCCCCGCAAGTGGTGCGAGCTAGCCAAAATCAAAATCAAGTTCTTCATCCGGTTCTTGCAGAAAATTACCCTGGATGTAGTGCACCCCGCACTTCCACAGCAACTGCAGGCTGCTGGCGTCTTCAACAAACCCGGTGATCACGCGTGCCTTGTGATGTTCACACAAGGCAATCATCGTTTTCAGCTTTAACTGCAACTCACGGCTGACAGCAATATCATCGACCGCATTTCTGTTTATTTTTACGTAACTGGCAGAAATATGCTCCAGCAATGGCTCAAGATCCCTGCCGATATCATAATGCTCCAGCGCAATTCCACAACCAAGCTTCCTGGCATGGTTTGCAAAATCGGCCACCTGCTTCAGCCCTGCGCGGATATTTGCATCACAGATCTCGAATACCAGCCGGTTACCCGGCAGGCCGCGAGCATTAAAAAGATTTTCAAGCCAGGCAGAGAACCCTGGGGCCTGGATACTTTCTGACGAAACCTTCACGAACAGGCTGGTTCCATTGCCGCGCTTTTTTAATACATCCATTGCGCTCTCAATGACCCAGCAATCAATTGCATGCATCAGCCCGCTGCGTTCTGCCACTGGCATAAAGCGGGAAGGCGGCAAAACATGCCCGCTTCTGTCATGCAGCCTCAGCAAGACTTCATATTTTTCAACCCCGTTACCGTGCAAGGAAGCAATCGGCTGGTAAACCAGTCGAAACAGGTTCTCGTCAATGGCATATTGCAGGTATTCAGCAAACGTTCTGTCTTCCGAAGATTGCGCTGCTTCTGCAACGCGAGCCAGTGAATGGATACAGATATGATTTACACTGGACTGCACTGCTTCATTACAGGCCTGTATAGCAAGCGCGAACAATGGCAGTCCGTCTGTCAACGGATGATCGGCTACAGCAATACCCAGATTGCAACCCACTGTTATCGAAGTATCTCCAGTAACATACATACTCTTGCAGATATCGTGACGCAGTCGCTCGCCAAGGCTCTTGAGTTCCTGGCGTGGTATGCCGTTGCTCAGAAACGCAAAGCCATAGTCCCCGACACGGGCCGGTACCATTGACGAGGGGATGGATCGTGACAACAGGCTCGCCACCCCGGAAACCAGTTCGTTGTGCAGTTGCGGAGACATACCGGCTTTCTCAAGCTCGAGGACGAGCACGGCAGCCTCATCATTATCCCCGGAACCACGTTCCAGGAGCGCGAGGAATCCATCACGGTTAAGAAACCCCGTTAACTGGTCATAGTTGCGCAGATACTGGATCCTGTTACGCCGGCTGCGTGCCGCCAGCGCCAGCCGGTTCAGGCGTGAAGCGAACTCTGCGTATTCAGTAGACGTACTGATCACTTCATACGGACAGGCATCTCTCGGCGTGAGAGCCTTGTCTTCTTCATCACAGAGGTAAATAACGGGTATATCTTCGTAATCGCTCAATTGATGAATCATTCTGCCAATTTCATCACTCCGGCATCCCGGCAATGAATACCCGATGATCAGCAAATCCGGCATAAAATTGATCATTGACAGCAGGGCCTGCGCAGGATTCTTCAGCTGCTTCACATGCATTCCGTCATGCTTCAACTGTGACACAGTGTCTGCAAACTGGTCGCTCATCGCGTCATCAATCAGCAGCACCCGGTGGCGCTCTCCGTTCCTCCCGGACACCGGGAACAGGTGCTGCAGTATCAGCCGGGAGGTAACCGGGGTTGCGAGGAAAACCTCGCTGCCAGCCTGTACGGCTTTCAGCCGGATTTTCTGGTCGGCCCTGTCGGAGACCACGAGAAGACGGGGGCGCACCCTGGCCCCGTCAAGTACCTTGCTGACGACGTCCAGGCAGGTAAGACTATTCTCCTTCCCGGCCAGCTCGACAATCAATGAACCCGGCTGCTCACGCTCCAGGGCACGCGCCAGTTCCGAGATACGCTTGACCATGCACAGGGACTGACCCTCAGCTTCAAGCTGACTGGCAAGATCTTTTGCGAATGTTCCCTTGCCAACATAGGCAACGGAATTCTCCCCTTTCATAATGCTTTTATTCCCTGTCTGTTCTTATCTACGCGGGGCACGGATTGCCTGCATGGCAAGAAACCATGTAATCCGACCGGTATTTAACCCACGACGTGATTTGTAAGTATAGACGGTATAACCGGAATGTGGTTTTTTTTAATAGTGTGCATCGCAACCCGCCACCCCACTGCCAGCTTTCTGGCGGCCTGCATAACCATATATTAGCTATGGGATATCCCATTTTTCAGCGGCCGCCGACAGGCGCAACCCGGACATCAGGATGGCACAACCGAAGGCGCGGCAGGTCCGGGTTGCACCGGTTGCAGACCGGTATTGCTATACTGACCGGCCTGCAAACCCGCACTTGCCCCATGCAATAATCACATGGATAGAGCACCAGCCATTACCCGATTATTTCCGCCTTCGGGCAAGCCACACCGGATCAAGGGACTCTACCTGGAACACGGGTTGCACCAGCGGGGACGTCCCGGACACCCGTTTGTCTACAGCAATTTCATTACGTCCCTGGACGGACGGATTGCCGTAGCGGGTGCAGGCCGCAGCAGCCACGAGGTTCCCGGGGCCATTGCCAATGAGCGCGACTGGCGGCTGTACCAGGAACTCGCGGGACAGGCTGACCTGCTGATAACCAGTGGCCGGTTTCTAAGACAGACCGCTGCCGGAGAGGCACAGGCCCAGCTTCCGGTCGGCCGTGAAGCCGCATTTTCCGACATCATTGCATGGCGCCGGGAGCAGGGCCTGCCGGAACAACCGGATATCGCCATCATGAGCAGCAGCCTCGATCTGCCCGTTGATGCGCTTGAGCATTATCGTGACCGCCGGGTCACGGTGATTACCGGCAACCAGGCGCCGGATGGCAAGGTCAGGCAGTTGACGGAACGGGGTATCGACACAATTCATGCAGGGACCGGCAGGCGGGTCGATGGCAGGAAAATGATCGGGGCACTTGCTGAACACGGCTATCGCAGTATCTATTCCGTTGCCGGACCGGGCGTGTTTCACACGCTGGTCGAGGCAAATGTCCTCGACCGCCTGTACCTGACCATGACCCACCAGCTGTTGTCAGGCGAGGCCTATGATACGTTCACCGCAGGTGCCGGGTTCAGCCCCGCGCGCGGCATGCAACTTGTCAGCCTGTACCACGACGCCGCTGCACCGGCCGGCGCCAGCCAGTGGTTCAGCGTATTCGAACCGGCGCCGGACCCGTCACCCTGAGTTCACATGACAGGCATTCAGTATGCGGCGGATGGTGGTAACGGGAATCCCGGGGCCACGGTTAATACCTTCACAGCGCCTTGATTCACGCTGCCAGGCCGTTTTACTGTTGGTAACTTCAGGCCAGAAAGGATAGGTTCTGCACTGTACCGGGCGTACCGGGTAAATACGGCAGCTGTTATCGTTCTGCAGGAAAACACAACGGCCATCCGCATGATATGCCAGCACCGGATCACCGTCAGCCGTCTTTCCCAGGTAACGGCGGCGGAACCAGTCAACCGACAGACCCAGGTACCCGCGAATTCGCCCGGCATCCTCACTGCCCAAATAGACGAAATAATCATTCCCGGCAATACAACAACGCCCGCAGCCTGTACACCCGAATCGTAATGGTTGCTGTTCGAAAAAGGGTTTCATCACGTCCATACGTCGTATTAGTGTCCGGTGTTCGGGAATTATGATACGGCAACTTCCGGATTCACAGTAAGGAACCGCGCATGCCAGACCATACAAAAAACATTTTTACCGGGCAGGTAGTCAAACTCGGGATTGAATCACTGGTTTTACCCAATGGAAAACCGTTACAACTGGAAGTGGTCCGGCACCCCGGTGGCGCTGCGGTTGCCGCGGTAAACCCGCAACGGGAAGTCTGCCTGCTGCGCCAGTTCCGGCACGCAGCTGGTGGCTGGCTCTGGGAACTGCCCGCCGGCAAGCTCGAACCCGGGGAACCCCCGCTGTCTACTGCAGCACGCGAGCTGGCCGAAGAAGCCGGTGTTGCGGCCCGGGACTGGCAGAAACTGGGGGCAAGCCTTACCACGCCGGGATTCTGTGATGAAATCATCCACCTGTATCTTGCCCGCGACCTGACAGCCGTCCCGGCCCAACCCGGTGAGCATGAGGTGATCGAGGTGCACTGGCTGCCTTTTGCCGCGGCTCTCGAGCAGGTATTCAGCGGGGAAATCCGTGACGCGAAAACCATGCTCGGGCTGCTGCTTGCTGACCGGGAAATCCATCAGTAGCGCACAAAAAAGTCTGCATATTTATACAGTTACAATATTTTCCCTTCCCCCTGACCAAGTGGGTTACACCTGTCCCGTGTAAATCCGCTACCCCGGCAG
>JAUVNM010000092.1 GCA_030599705.1 Gammaproteobacteria bacterium | reverse complement strand
GCCGCGCGGATCGAACCAGTCCCGGCAAGGAAGTCCCTGACGAATTTCCGCGGCTTGCCCGGGGTGATCCCGAGCATGTCGTAGAGCACCAGTACCTGGCCGTCGCAGCCCGGGCCGGCGCCGATGCCGATGGTCGGGATGCTGACTGACGCGGTAATCTCCGCGGCGAGGTCGGCGGGAATGCATTCCATCACCAGCATGCCGGCACCGGCCTCCTGCAGTACCCGGGCATCCTCTTGCAGCACGGCCGCCGCGGCCGCATCGCGGCCCTGCACCTTGTAACCGCCGAGTTGCTCGATGGATTGCGGCAGCAGGCCGATGTGTCCGCACACCGGGATGTCATGTGACACGATTTCCGTCACGGTCGCGGCCATGGCAGACCCGCCCTCGAGCTTCACCATAGCGGCCCCGCCTTCCCCCATCAGCCGTGCCGCATTGGCCAGCGCCGTCTCCGGGGTTGCATAGCTCATGTAGGGCATGTCCACCACCCGGTAAGCATGCTGCCCGACGCGGGCGAGATTCTCCGCGTGGTCGATCATGTGGGCCATGGTGACCGGCACGGTGGATTCAAACCCCTTGAGCACCATGCCGAGCGAGTCGCCGATGATAAACACGTCGATGCCTGCCGCTTCGAGTAACTGCGTAAAGCTGCTGTCATAACAGGTCAGGCTGGCAATCTTCTCGCCCTGCCGTTTCATGTCCTGCAGGGTAGCGAGAGTGACCCCGGGTTTTGTCAGCTTATCGGTCATCAGATGCAATCAGCCCGGCAGCAACCGGCCGGCCGCCCAGGTTACATCGCGGCCGAGATCGGGTTGAAATACTGCCTGCCGGTCCGGGTGATGTGTACCTGTTCCAGCAGGGCCTGGTAGTCATCCTCGTTGTCGACCAGATTGATGTGGGCGGCATTGACGATCAACAGCGGCGCCGCCTCGTAGTCCAGGAACATCCGCGCATAGGCCTCGGACAGGCGGCGCAGGTAACCGGCATCGATCTTGCGCTCATAGCGGATCCCGCGCCTGGCAATGCGCTTCAGCAGCACATCCTCCGGCGCCTGCAGGTAAATCACCAGGTCCGGCACGGGGGCATCGATCGTGAGGTGGTTATAGACCTGTTCATAGAGCTGCAGCTCGTCGGCGTCGAGGGTAAGCTCGGCAAACAACCGGTCTTTCTCCATGAGAAAGTCGGACACCCGTACCGGCTGGAACAGGTCGGCCTGGCGCATTGCCTGGATCTGGCGGGCACGCTGAAACAGGAAAAACAGTTGTGCCGGCAGCGCACCGGAGCGCGGTTCCTCGTAAAACCGTTCCAGGAAGGGATTTTCCCCGGCGCCTTCCAGCAACAGATCGGTCTCGAAGCTCTCGGCCAGGCGCCGTGCGAGACTGGTCTTGCCAACACCGACAGGACCTTCTACGACCACATAACCCGGACGCTCCTGGTTCATTTGCCGGTAATCAGTTTCTTCATTGAATGGTTTTCACACTGGTTAATAAGGGTGGTCAGCTGGCCGTGTCCCGGAATGCTCAGGTTCCCGGCAATCTCGTGCAGTGGAATGATCACGAAGTCGCGCTCGTGCATACCCGGGTGCGGTACGGTCAGATTATCGGTATTGATTTTTTTCTTGCCGTACAGCAACAGGTCGAGATCGATAATCCGCGGCCCCCACTTGTCCCCGCTGCGGTCCCGTCCCTGCCGGTCTTCTATTTTTATCAGCGCCTGCATGAGTTCCTCTGCCGACAACAGGGTATCCAGGGCAGCCACCGCGTTCACATAGTCGGGCTGGCCGGCTGGTCCCATTGGCTTGCTGCTGTAGAGGCTGGAACTGGCGGCCAGCACGGAATCCGGGATCGCCTCCAGTTCCTCGATGGCCTCCTTGACCTGGCTGACCGGGTCGTCCAGGTTACTGCCGATGCCGATATAGGCAATAAGTTTCAAGCTCCACCTCCAGTGGCTCTGCGCCGTGGCCGTCTCCGGCGGCGTGTTTTCGGGCGTGTCGGACTGTCTTCCTGTTCACGCTGTTGCGGGTTCTGTTCCTGGAAATCCGTCCACCACTGGCCCAGTGCTTCCGGCTCCTCGCCGGCCTGTGCGCGCAGCAGCAGAAAATCATAGGCGGCACGGAAGCGCGGATGCGCCAGCACCCGCAAACTGCGGCGGCCGCCCTTGTTGGCCAGACGCAACTGTAACATCCAGATCTCGCGCATGGGCAGGGAGAAACGCTTCGGCAGGGACATGACCTTGACCTGTTCCGCGATAATCTGGGAACCGGCATGTTGCATGGCCTGGGCCGGATGCTGGCCCCCGGCCTCGAGTTGTGCCGCACGTTCGCGTACCGGCTGCCAGAGAAACACGGCAAACAGGAAGGCCGGCGTCACCGGTTTGTCCGCGGCGATACGCTTGTCGGTATTGTCCATGCCGTGGCTGATGAGCGTCAGCGGGAAGTGCTCCTGCTCGTGCGCCAGGGAACGCTCCGTCAGCGGGAACAACTGGCCAAACAGGTTGTAGTGACGCAGTGCCTCGAAATTGGCCAGCGCGTAACCCCCCATGAACAGCTTGAGCATTTCATCGAACAGGCGGGCCGGGGGAATGTCGGCGAGCAGTCCTGCCAGTTCGGTGATGTGCCGCTCGGTGTCCGGATGTATGCGGAAACCCAGCTTGGTCACGAACCGGACGGCCCGCAGCATGCGCACCGGATCCTCGCGAAACCGCGTCTCGGGGTCCCCGATCAGGCGCAGCACACCGGCATTCAGGTCATCCACGCCACCGGCATAATCGATGACCGAAAAATCGGTGATGTTGTAATACAGCGCATTGACGGTGAAATCGCGCCGGAAGGCATCTTCCTCGAGTGTGCCATAGACATTGTCCCGCACGATCCGGCCATCCTCGTCGACATGGCGTGCCGCGCTGTCCCGGCTTTCCTGCCGGGCGCGAAACGTGGCCACCTCGATGACCTCGCGCCCGAACAGGACATGCGCCAGCCGGAAACGCCGGCCAATCAGGCGGCAGTTGCGGAACAGGCGCCGGACGTCCTCGGGATGGGCATCGGTCGCGATGTCGAAGTCCTTTGGCTCGCGCCCGAGCAGCAGGTCACGTACGCCACCCCCCACCAGGTGCCCCTGGTAGCCGGCATCTTTCAGCCGGTACAGCACCTTGAGGGCGTTGGGACTGATGTTGGCCCGGGATACCGGGTGCCGGGAGCGGGGGATGACGGCGGGTTCGCCGGTGTTGTTGGTACTTCCGGATTGGCTCACAGGGTCTGGCTTGTGGATGAAAGGGTTGGGGGTATAATACCACCGCTTTCAGCAACATGCGCTCCCTTCGTCTAGTGGTTAGGACACTGGCCTCTCACGCCGGTAACAGGGGTTCGAGTCCCCTAGGGAGCACCATTACTCTCGGCCTCCGGCCGCTTCCGAATGTCAAAGACCCCAAAGACGCACTCCGGGACGCACGCCGGCGAGACGCCATCCCCGGAGCCGGCCGGGCTGCTGCGCCGCCTGCTGGCCATGTTCTACGACAGTCTGCTGTTGCTGTCCGTCCTGTTTGTGGCAACGGCCATCGTCTTGCTGGTGACCAGGGGAACCCTGGATTACCAGAACCCGTTTTTCAGGAGCTACCTGTTCGTGCTGTGCTTCCTGTTCTATGCCTGGTTCTGGATGCACGGCGGACAAACACTCGGTATGCGCACCTGGAGGCTGCGGGTGCAGCGCCTCGATGGCGGACCCATCTCCCTGTGGCAGGCCCTGCTGCGGTTCCTGTGCGCCATTCCCTGCTGGGCCCTGCTGGGACTCGGTTACCTGTGGATGCTGGTCGACCGGGACAGGATGGCCGTGCATGACCGGCTGTCGGAAACCGTGATTGTCCGGTTACCGAAACAGGTAAACTCAAAATAAGGTAATTGTCCGGTTTGTAACCGGCCGAATAAATTCGGCCCTACAAAGTAACGGCGTTGTAGGGCGGAATTCATTCCGCCGGGGAGATGATTAATCAGCGCTTCCTTCAAATTCGCCGCAGGGCATGGAATCCCAGCAGCAACACCACCAGGCTGGGCGTCACGGTGGCAACCAGGGGGTTGAGGTTATAGACCAGTCCAATCTGGCCGGTTACCTGGTTCAGCATGTAAAACCCGAATCCTGCCAGCATTCCGATAAAGATACGCTGTGCATTGCCACCCGAGCGCAACGAACCGAACACAAACGGGACGCTGATAAACAGCAACACCAGGGATGACAATGGCGTCACGAACCGCTTCCAGTAGGCAAAGCGGTACTGCTGCGGGTCCTGCCCGTTTTCTTCCAGGTAGCTTATGAACTGGCGGATATCGGGGGCCGACATATTGTCCGGCTTCAGCACCACGATCCCGATCAGTTCCGGGGTCAGCAACGAGGGCCATGCCATCTTCTCTTCATGGCTGGTACTGACCTGGTCCTCACCCAGGATGGACTGGCTGACATCGCGCAGTATCCATTCCCCGTCTTTGTACCGGGCCGTGTTGACATGCGTGACCTTGACCAGGTGGCGTTCATCATCAAACTCGAATACGCTCAGGTCAGCCAGGCTGTCACTGGAAAGCACCTTTTTCGCATAGATATAACGCGGTTCATCACGCACCCAGAGACCATGCGTGCCCATGAAATCGATACGCTTGTCCAGGGCAATCACACGCAGTTGCTGTGCCAGTTGTTCTGCGGTCGGTGCGACAAACTCGCCGATGGCCACGACGACAACCAGCATCAGCAGGCCTGCCTGGAGTACCGAGCGCACGACACGCCAAATCGTGAATCCACAGGCGCGCATGGCAACCAGTTCACTATTGACTGATAATGCCCCCATGCCGGTAAGGCCGCCCAGCAGTGCCGCCGTGGGAAACAGATCGTACAGGCCGCGCGGCAGGGTGAGCACCACATATTGCAACATCGTACCGAGGGTAAAGGTACCTTCCCCGATATCATCGATCTGGCGGATCACCTCGAAGAACACGTTCAGCCCCATGATCACCAGCAGCGCGATCCCGGTAGCGGAGATCACCACGCCGGCAATATACCGGTCAAGCAGTTTCATGTTCGCCGCCTCAGCTTGCAGGCCAGCCGGTTGGCGTTCAACAGGACATACACCAGCATAATGAACCCAAGGTGCACCCACCACAGCCCAACCGCGGGCGGTATCACGCCCTGCTCAACCCAGATCCTGGACATGCCCAGCAGGTTGTAATACACAAGGAACAGCAGTACGGCAGTAACAATGCCGCCGTAACGCCCGGATCGCGGCGCTACCTGGCTCACTGGAACGGACAGCAATACCAGTACCATCACCGACAAGGGCACCGACAGCCGCCATTGCAACTCGACAATATCCTCGAGACTGTCCGAGTTCAGCAGCTCGCGGGTCGGGACCACCTCGCTCTTGTAGGAAGCAGATGTCTTGCCCGGCAATTCGACCCGCACGCCCTGCTGCCCGAACCGCATAATCCGGAATGCAGCCTCTCCCGGTTTACCCTCGTGCAGTGTTCCGTCCACGAATACCACGTACTCATCACCGCTCTCGGCGTCCGTCATGCGATAGGCGCTGGCCGCCGAAATCACTTGCGGCGGATCCTCGTGCTTGTCCTGTCCCCGGACATAGACAAACAGATTTTCCATGTTTTTCCTGTTTTCCGAGAGCTTCTCGGCGTAGAAGGTCATGCGGCCGCCACGCAGTGTGTTAAAACGGCCGGCGCCGAACAGGGATACATCCGCCTCCTGCTCGGCCTGCCGGGTGATGCGGTCGCCATAGGCCGTGATGGCCGGACTGACATACAGCGCCATCCACCCCAGGATGACGGCGATCACGACACCGAGACCAAGCAACGGCCGGTACAGCTGCGGCGGCCCGACACCACAGGCACCGAGGGCCGCCATTTCGTTGTCCCGGTACATCCGGCCAAGCCCCATGACAATTCCGAGCGCCAGCGAGAACGGCATGATGTACACCAGCAGCCACAGGGTCTTGACTCCCAGCAGGATAAAAATGACATCCCCCGGCAGGTCGCCGACGGCCGCTTGCGCCAGGTAGCGCACCATCCGGTGACTGATCAGTATCAGCCACAGAGTCAGGGTAATGGCGAGCCAGCCCAGCAAGACTTCCCGGAGCAGGTATCTGTTAATGATGCGCATCATGGGACGGGTCTGCCTGCGGCATGAAAATCATGCCGGCTTCCAGTACACTCTCCGCTGGCCGGACAACAATCACAATGTGGCTACCGTAACACAAGACCCGCTGCCTGCAATCAACACACCCACGGACACAGGAGCACTGCATGAAATTCACGGTCAAGAGCGAGAAACCGGCCACGGTCAAGTCCGGGTGTGTGGTCCTTGGCGTATTCGAACGGCGCAATCTGTCAGCTGCGGCACAGCAATTCGACAAGACCACGCGCGGACTGTTGACCAGCCTGATGAAAGACGGGGAAATGGATGGCCAGTGCGGACAGACACTGCTGGTCCATTATCCACGCGGTACCCATTGTGAGCGCGCCCTGCTGGTCGGTTGCGGCAAGCAACGCAAATTTTCCGACAGCCAGTACCAGCGCGCAGTGGCTGCCGCGGCCAGGGCAGTCAACACTTGCGGTGCTACCGATGCGGTGAGTTACCTGGCTGACCTGGAGGTTCCCGACCGTGACACGTACTGGAAGGTCAGCCGCATGGTGGAAATCACCGCGGGCCAGCTCTACCGGCCGGACGCAATGAAAAGCAGCAAGCACAAGACCAGTCGGCCGTTGCGGCGCCTGGCAATCAACGTTGACCAGGGTGCCGCAGACCGTGCACACCAGGCGCTGACAGACGGCCAGGCCATCGCTGCCGGCGTGGAACTGGCACGTGGACTGGGTGACCTGCCTGGCAATGTGTGCACCCCCGCCTACCTGGCCAGCCAGGCACGCAAACTCGGCAGGCAATTCAAAAAACTCAAGGTGTCGGTCATGGAAGAGGCCGGCATGAAAAAACTGGGCATGGGTGCCCTGC
>JAUVNM010000035.1 GCA_030599705.1 Gammaproteobacteria bacterium | reverse complement strand
TACCGTCATCCCGGCGCAGGCCGGGATCCAGAGATGCGCCGATAATGGCTGTTTTTTCTTGGTTCCCGGCATGCACCAGTCCGCCATAACAAAACCCGCCTGACGGCGGGTTTCATTAATGGCTGGCGGACTAGGATTCGAACCTAGATTAGAGGAGTCAGAGTCCTCTGTCCTACCGTTAGACGATCCGCCAACAGAAGGATTAACGCTTCGAGAATTGTGGCGCGCGGCGGGCCTTGTGAAGGCCGATCTTCTTGCGTTCGACCTGGCGGGCATCGCGGGTGACAAAACCGGCGCGCCGCAGGGTTGGGCGCAACTCGCCGTCATACTCGATCAAGGCGCGGGTGATCCCGTGCCGGATCGCACCGGCCTGGCCACTGTTGCCACCGCCTTTTACCGTGACGGTAATATCAAAACTTTCGGCCATTTTGGTGGTTTGCAGCGGTTGACGCACAATCATGCGCGCCGTTTCACGGCCGAAATACTGATCCAGCGGCCGCTTGTTGACAATGATGCCGCCGCTCCCCTTGCGCAGGAAAACGCGCGCAGTTGAAGTCTTGCGGCGTCCGGTACTGTAGAAAATATCACTCATATTTGGCTGTTCCTGTTACCACCGGTATGCCCGGCGGTTTGCTTTCTGAATCTGCTGCGCACCTAGATTTCCAGTGTCCTGGGTTGCTGGGCAGCATGCTGGTGGTGCGGCCCGGCATAGACCTTGAGCTTGCGGTACATGGCACGACCCAGCGTATTTTTAGGCAGCATGCCCTTGACGGCCAGTTCGATGACCCGTCCCGGCTTTCTTTCCTGCAGCTTCTCGAAATTGATGGACTTCAGATTACCAATATAACCCGTGTGGTGGTGGTACATCTTGTCGGTCGCCTTGTTCCCGGTCACCTGAACCTTGTCGGCATTGACAACAATAATATAGTCGCCGGTATCGACATGCGGCGTATATTCCGGCTTGTGCTTCCCGCGCAGCCGGCGTGCGACTTCCGAAGCAAGACGCCCCAGGGTTTTACCGGTCGCATCAACGACGAACCAGTCGTGGTTCACCGCGTGCGGTTTTGCGGAATATGTCCTCATCAGAGTCGCTCCGGATACTGCCCTAAAAACAAGAGCGGGGATGTTACATAAGCGGCTGGTAACTTACAAGACCAGCCCTGCAGGCGCGTCGCTCATGCACATGGCCCAGGCCAGTCTCTCGACCGGTTCCCGGTCTCACCTTCTCCATGCGCCCGCGACGTACCTACGCCCTGTAGGCAAACACAAAGCGCGGTGAAAGTCACCGCGCTTGATAAACCTCCTTGGGGGGAGGTGGAGGAGCACTGACTGGCTAAGAAGATAGGGGGGCAAGCCAATCAGCGTGTTAGCATTCTCTAATATACTATCTGATAAGTCAAGCGTCGGAATGATTTACTTTTTACACAAAAACAGAATATTCATATCAGTTTGATATAACTAGTATTATTTCAACAGAGTAGGGATTACCTAACAGATTGTCCGGGAAATATTTTTGATTAGCGGATAGGGCTAGATGCGCAAGCGCTCGACAATTTGGCCATTGAGCAGGTGCTTCTCGATGATTTCATCTACATCTGACTGATCTATATACGTATACCAGACCCCTTCCGGGTACACGACCAGCACCGGGCCTTCCTGGCAGCGATCAAGGCATCCCGCCGTATTGATACGTACGCCATTGCGCCCGGCGATTCCAAGTTGCTTGCTGCGCTGCTTCGCATACTCCCGCATGCGCTGCGCATCGAAGCGCTGGCAGCAATCACTGCCATCCTCCCGCAGATTGGTACAAAAAAACAGGTGATAACGGTAATAGGCCATGCGCGAACAATACAAGAACCCCGCTACGGGTAACAGCGGCCCGGGACGACCTGCGGCCAACATGCTATCTTGAGCATATGGAAACGAGAAACCGGAATGTTACCGATCGCTGTATCGAACAGCTTGACCAGGCCGTGCGCACCATATTTGGAGAACCCGCGGGATCTGACCGGTCCAACCCGGCGGAACCGCTGCATGACGACGCCTTCACCGCAACCAGCCAGGCGGAAAGCATCTGCCTGATGCGCGTGAATCATGCCGGCGAGGTGTGCGCGCAGGCACTCTACCAGGGACAGGCGTTGACCGCCCGGAAGCGTAAAGTCAGGGACCAGATGCAGCAGGCTTCCGACGAGGAAAACGATCACCTGGTGTGGTGCCGGCAACGCGTCGGAGAACTCGGCGGCCACACCAGCCTGCTGAACCCGGTCTGGTATACCGGCTCATTCCTGCTGGGCGCGGCAACCGGGCTGCTGGGCGACAAGTGGAGCCTTGGATTCCTGGCAGAAACAGAGCGCCAGGTCGTCAAGCACCTGAAAGGTCACCTGCAGCGCCTGCCGGAAAATGACCATAAGTCCCGGGCCATTCTCGAGCAGATGAAAACAGACGAGGCAAGGCACCGGGATACCGCCATCAACAGCGGCGGCGCAGAACTGCCGGAACCCGCAAAGAATGCCATGGCGCTGATGTCCCGCGTCATGACCACGACTGCCTACCGAATCTGAGTCTTTCGCCAGCAGCGGGGTGCAGTCATGCTGTCGATGCGCCAGTATCGACCGGCACAATTTCATAATCATGCGTAATCTCGGCGGCCTTGCCGAGCATGATCGAGGCGGAACAGTACTTCTCGGCAGACAGGTGGATGGCCCGTTCAACCTGCTTGTCAGACAGACCATCACCGCTGACGATGAAATGGACATGGATGCGGGTGAATACCTTCGGTACCTGCCCGGCGCGCTGCGCATCTATTTCCACCACACAGTCGGTCACTGGCTGGCGCGCCTTCCCAAGTATCAGCATGACATCAAATGCCGTGCAGCCGCCCATACCGATCAGCAGCATCTCCATGGGACGAATACCCATATCCCGGCCCCCGCTGTCGGGTGGTCCATCCATGACCACACTGTGACCACTGCCCGATTCCCCGACAAACGCGGCCCCTTCCAGCCATTTGATTCGTGCCTTCATGCGTCCCCCGCAAGTCCAGAATTGTGAAGGCTATCACAGTTACCGGGGGCGGTTGACGGGGATCTCAAGATAGCGGCTGGGGGGCCGATAGCTGCATATGCTAGGACTTCCACAGACCTCTGCCGCGGACACCTCCATGACCCCGGGCGTCGAGAATCCCTGCGTCCAGCGGTTCCTGGAACATTGCCATCGACGCAAGTACCCGGGCAAAAGTGTCATCATTTATGCCGGTGATCAGCCAGATGTTCTCTACTATATTATCAACGGCTCGGTCAGCGTCCTGATCGAGGACGAAGACGGTCACGAGATCGTGCTGGCCTATATCAATGCCGGTGGATTTTTCGGGGAGATGGGGCTGTTCGGTGAGCAGCCCAACCGCAGCGCCTGGGTGCGCACCCGCGGTGAATGCGAGGTCGCGGAAATCAGCTATCCACGGTTTCGCGCGCTCAGCAAGGAAGACCCGGACATCCTGCTGGAACTGACTGCCCAGCTGGCAACCCGGCTGCGCAAGACCAGCCGCAAGGTGAGCAACCTCGCGTTCCTCGATGTCACCGGGCGCATTGCCCACACCCTGCTGGAGCTCTGCAAGGAGCCGGATGCCATGACCCACCCGGACGGCATGCAGATCAAGATTACCCGCCAGGAAATCGGTCGTATCGTTGGTTGTTCCCGGGAAATGGCCGGCCGCGTCCTGAAGGCGCTGACTGAACAGGGCCACATCTCCGCCAAGGGCAAGACCATCGTGGTGTTCGGCACGCGCTAGGGTGCGCCACGCGCAGCTAGAAAAATAATTCCCTGAGTTTCTCGCCCGGTTCGGGCGCTTTCATAAAGGCCTCGCCGACCAGGAAGGCATTTACACCGCGCACACGCATCAGGGACACATCGTCCACCGTGTGAATGCCGCTCTCGGTTACCACCAGGCGATCATCCGGAATCAGCTCCAGGAAGCCCAGCGTCACGTCGAGACGGGTTTCAAAAGTCCTCAGGTTACGGTTGTTGATTCCGATCAACGGGGCGTCCGTCTGCAGGGCGCGGTCCAGTTCCGCGCGATCATGCACTTCCACCAGCACATCCATACCCAGGTTTCCCGCCAGCTGCAACAACTCCAGCAACATGGCGTCACCCAGTGCCGCCACAATCAGCAGGATGCAGTCTGCACCGATGGCCCGCGACTCGTACACCTGGTACGGGTCAATGATGAAGTCCTTGCGTAATACCGGCAGCGCACAGGCGGCGCGGGCCTGTACCAGGCAGGACCCGGTCCCCTGGAAGAAATCGGCGTCGGTCAGCACCGACAGGCAGGTCGCGCCGCCGCGCTCGTAGCTTGCGGCAATCTGTGCCGGGTCGAAATCCTCACGCAGAATGCCGCGGCTGGGCGAGGCCTTCTTTACTTCCGCGATAACAGCCGGCCGGTTGGCCGCGACGGTGCTGTGCATGGCTGCGAGAAAACCGCGCACCGGGTCAGCCTCTCCAACGCGTTCAACCAGCTCCTTCAGGCTGCACTCGCGATTGCGCTCGTTGACCTCCTCGGCCTTGCGCGCCAGGATTTTTTTCAGGATGTCGGGGGTATCAGACATAACTAACCGAAATATATTTAACCATTAGACAATATCAGAAAGTGTCCGGCACAATAATCGCCTGAAAAACAGCCACAGAGATCACAGAGTACCCAGAGAGGCTATAATCGGAAGCATGTCTCTGTGAACTCTGTGATCTCTGTGGCAAAAGCAGGGTAAAGCGGCGCTCCCGTGTTTACAACAACGTCAGATCGTATTCGACACCTCGATCAGCGCCTGCAGTATCTGTTTCGCCCTGCCATTTTCCAGTACATCGCCTGCCAGCCTGATACCGTCCGCGAGTGTTTCCGCCACGTCGGCCGCGTAGATGGCTGCACCGGCATTCAGTGCGACAATATCCCGCGCCGGTCCGGCCACATTGTCAAACACACTCCGGATCATGGCCAGGCTCTGGTCAGCATCTTCTACAGCCAGTACGGACAACCCGGCACGCTGCATCCCGAAGTCCTCGGGTGCAACACGGTAGACCGAGATCTTGCCATCTTTCAGTTCAGCGACTTGCGTCGCCGCACCAATACTGATTTCGTCCAGCCCGTCTTCCGCGTGCACCACGAGCACATGTTCGCTGCCCAGCTGTTTCAGTACCTGCGCCAGCGGCTCCACCCACTCCTTGCTGAATACCCCGAGGACCTGGTTGGGGGCGCCAGCAGGGTTGGTCAGCGGGCCGAGCAGGTTGAATACGGTACGCACTCCCATTTCCTTGCGCGGGCCAATGGCGTGCTTCATGGCACTGTGATGCATGGGGGCAAACAGGAAGCCGACACCGGTCTGGTCGATACATGCGGCCACCTGGCCGGGATCCAGGTCCAGGCGTACACCGGCCGCCTCCAGCACATCAGCACTGCCGGAACTGCTCGACACGGAACGGTTACCATGCTTCGCCACCTTGCCACCGGCGGCCGCAGTGACGATGGCGCTGGCCGTCGAGATATTGAAGGTACTGGCCCCGTCACCACCGGTACCGCAAGTGTCCACCAGGTGTGGGCCGGCCACCTCCACACGCGTTGCCAGTTCACGCATCACGCGTGCGGCACTGGCGATTTCATCCACGGTTTCGCCCTTCATGCGCAGTCCGACCAGGAAACCGCCGACCTGCGCCGGGGTGGCCTGCCCGGTCATGATCAGCCGCATGACGGCCTCCATGTCGGCGGCCGCGAGATCGCGGCCTTCAGTGACGGCACGAATGGCTGCTTGCATGTCCATTACATATTCCCGATTGTTATAAAAGTGCGTGTAAGTAATCCGGCATAAGCTATCGTGACCGTCGGCCGCAGGGATGCGGCCGTCGAGCGTACAGGGATGTATTCACAGCGTGTCACGCATGCTTATGCCGGATTACTTACATACCTGACTATTGATAGTTCGCTCATTGTCCCAGAAAATTGCGCAGCAAGTCATGCCCGCAATCGGTGAGAATGGATTCCGGGTGAAACTGGACCCCTTCCACCGCCAGTTCCCGATGCCGCACACCCATGATCTCGTCGCGGTTGCCTGCCGCATCCCCGGTCCATGCGGTCACTTCCAGGCAATCCGGCAGCGAATCGGGCTCGATGACCAGCGAGTGATAACGGGTCGCCTCGAACGGCTGCGGCAGTCCCCTGAACACCCCGGCGTTGGCATGCCGGATCATGGAGGTCTTGCCGTGCATGATCTCGCGCGCATGAACAATGCGCCCGCCAAAGGCCTGACCGATGCCCTGGTGACCCAGGCAGACACCGAGGATCGGCACCACCCCGGCAAACTGACGGATAACGTCCACCGACACCCCGGCCTCGTTCGGGGTACACGGCCCCGGTGATATGACGATCCTTTCCGGCTTGAGTCCGGCGATCTCGTCCACCGTAATACAGTCATTGCGATACACCTGCACCTCGGCACCGAGTTCGCCGAGGTACTGCACCAGGTTGTAGGTAAACGAGTCGTAGTTATCGATCATCAGCAACATGGCGTTCAGCCCTTCCCTTTCAGACCGGCACAGGCCATGGTGACGGCACGGAAAATCGCGCGCCCCTTGTTCATGGTTTCGTCCCATTCATTACGCGGCACCGAGTCGGCCACGATCCCGGCACCGGCCTGGATGTGCAGTGTCCCGTCCTTGATGACCGCGGTGCGGATGGCGATCGCGGTGTCCATATTTCCGGACCACGACAGGTAGCCGACAGCCCCGGCATACACACCGCGCTTGACCGGCTCGAGTTCGTCGATAATCTCCATGGCGCGGATCTTCGGTGCACCGCTGACCGTGCCGGCCGGAAACGTGGCCCGCAGTACATCGATGGCACTCATGCCGGGGCGAATCTTCCCGGTGACATTGGAGACGATGTGCATGACGTGCGAGTAGCGCTCGATCAGCATGTTTTCCGTCAGCGTCACGCTGCCGATTTCACTCACCCGGCCGGCATCATTGCGCCCCAGGTCAATCAGCATCAGGTGCTCGGCCAGTTCCTTCGGATCGGCAAGTAATTCCTGCTCCAGCCGCCGGTCTTCCGTTTCATCCTGCCCGCGCGGCCGGGTACCGGCAATCGGTCGCACCGTGACCATGTCGTCTTCAAGGCGTACCAGTATTTCCGGTGAGGACCCGACAATATGAAAATCACCCAGGTCAAGATAGTACATGTAGGGTGACGGATTGAGACTGCGCAGGGCGCGGTACAGGTCCAGCGGCGCTGCCGCAAAGGGAATCGACATGCGCTGCGACAGCACCACCTGCATGGCATCCCCTTCGACGATGTAGTCCTTGATGCGCTCCACGGCCGACTCGAACCCCGCGCGTGTCATGCCGGAGACGAAATCGGCCTCTTCGACCACGACATCGGTTGCATGATCACCGGCGCCGGCGTCGAGGATGGAACGGTGCAGCTGTTCTGTCAACGTGTCGAGGCGTGCCTGGCCACGCGCATACGCATCCTCCCCGGCCGGATCGACATGCACGATGAGCTGCAGCGTACCGCTGAGGTTGTCGAACACCACCAGCTCGTCCGAGACCATAAGCAGAATATCCGGGCAGCCGATCAGGTCCGGCTTGTCGAACGCGGCCAGCCGGGGTTCGATGTAGCGCACGGTGTCATAGCCGAAGTACCCGACCAGCCCGCCGTTGAAGCGTGGCAGCTCGGGCAGTTCCGGAGCCCGGTAACGGGCCCGGAAGGCCTCCAGCCACGCCAGCGGGTCGTCCGTGCTAGCTGTCTCGATGACCGTGTCATCGCGCAGCAGCGTGATCTCCTGCCCGTTGATCCGCAGCACGGTCGAACACGGCAACCCGATAATGGAATAGCGCCCCCATTTCTCGCCGCCGTGGACCGACTCCAGCAGATAGGAATACGGGCCACTGGCGAGCTTGAGATAGGTACTCAGGGGTGTATCGAGATCCGCGAGCACTTCGCGGGTGACGGGAATCCGGTTGTAGCCTTCCCCGGCGAGGGAAGTAAATCGTTCAGGTGTCATTGCACTCACCTTTGAGCAGGGTATTCGGTGTAACACAGTTTTTCAGGCAGCAGACAGCCCCAGGCCATCGACTGCTCGTAAACTGCGGTACCCGACAGTGCTCGCCAGTGAATTGCATCATTCGTTCTCTTTCAGGCCGCCTGTTCCAGCAACGGCAGAATTTCGGTCATTGTATCAATAACCGCATCCGGGCGGGCATCACGAATATCGTCACCGTGATTGTATCCGTAACTCAGGCACACGATCTGGAAACCGGCCGCCCGTGCTGCCTTCACGTCGCTCACCGAATCACCGATCATCAGCGCCGCCTCCGGTGCCACCCCGAAATGCGCCGCCGCATGCAACAAGGGGCCCGGGTCCGGTTTCTTGACCGGCAGGGTATCGCCGCTAATGACAATGGAAAAGTAATCGGCCACGCCCAGGTCAGCCAGCAACGGCCCGGTAAACTGCGCTGCCTTGTTGGTCACACAACCGAGCGGATAGCCATTCGCCCTGAGCAGGTCAAGCGCTGCACGCACACCGGGGTACAGGCAGGAGCGCTGCGAGGTATTCCCGGCATACAGCTCCAGGAATACCGGGTAGGCGCGTTCGAAGTCAGCAGCAGCCGGTTTGCCATCGAGCTCCCCGGTCAGCGCCCGCTCCACCAGCCGTTCCACGCCGTTGCCGACCCAGTTACGCACCGCCGCTTCACCCTGTACCGGGCGGCCGAGCTGTTGCAACATCGCGTCCACGCAGAATGCCAGGTCCGGCACACTGTCGACCAGCGTACCGTCCACATCGATCAGGATCATTTCCGGTTTACGAATACCCATCCGTCCTGCCCTGCTCAGCCGGTGGCCTTCGCGATTTCATCACGCATGGCACCGATGGTTGCCTGGTAGTCGTCTGCACCAAAGATCGCGGAGCCAGCGACAAAAGTGTCGGCGCCGGCCGCTGCGATTTCACCGATATTGTCGACCTTCACGCCACCATCGATTTCCAGACGGATATCACGGCCGCTCGCGTCGATGAGTTTACGCGCCTCACGGAGTTTGCCCAGGGCTTCCGGAATGAAGCTCTGGCCGCCAAAGCCCGGGTTGACGGACATCAGCAGGATCATGTCGACCTTGTCGATGACATACTTCAGATAATCCAGCGGTGTTGCCGGGTTGAACACCAGCCCGGATTTACAGCCGCTGTCATGCACCAGTTGCAGGGAACGGTGGATGTGCTCGCTGGCCTCCGGGTGGAACGTGATCCAGGTGGCACCGGCCTTGGCGAAATCCGGAATGATCCGGTCAACCGGCTTGACCATCAGGTGGACATCGATGTCTGCCGTGACGCCATGATTGCGTAATGCCTCGCAGATCAGCGGTCCGATGGTAAGGTTTGGCACATAATGGTTGTCCATGACATCAAAATGCACAATGTCAGCGCCGGCAGCCAGGACATCAGTGACCTCCTCTCCAAGCCGGGCAAAATCAGCGGAAAGAATCGAAGGTGCAATCTTGTAATCGGCCATGTTGTTGTCCTCGTTCGGAAATTCAGTTGGATTGGTGCGTAAAGAAACGCGCACTTTACCCTAACAGACCGGGATTTTCAGCTTTCGGCGGTGCCTGCGCCACGACGCTGCCGGCAGTCGGATAACCGCCGGACAGTAACAAACACTCGACATGAAAAGTTCAATCCGCTGATTTTAATAAACTATTCCTGCGACACGGCCACACGGCACCCGCGCCACCCGATGTTAGCCAGGTACGGCTGCCGCCAGCATGGCCAACTACGGCCACCGGCACGCCCGGCCCGGCGCCAGTGCCTCAATACAGCAACCGGCTTATGCAGCTTGCCAATGACGGCAACAGGTCTTATAACATTGATAAGGAAATTTGAAAGGGAGTGCATACTACAGACTGACATATAGCCAGCCAGTCGGATAAAAAAC
>JAUVNM010000156.1 GCA_030599705.1 Gammaproteobacteria bacterium | reverse complement strand
GGTGGACTTGAGCTTGCTGAAACTGCGCCAGTCGAGGACCAGGCGCGGCAAAGGGTAATCCAGCGCCAGCTCGGTGAGTACCGACTCCGCCGTCGATGGCTGCCCCTTCGGCGTCTTCGCCAGCACCGGCAGCTGCAGCTTGTCGAACAGGATCTCCTGGATCTGCTTCGGCGACCCCAGGTTGAACGGCTGGCCCGCCTCGCGATGCGCCTCCTGCTCGATGTCCAGGATACGCCGGGCGAGTTCCTTGCTCTGGCTGGCGAGCATGCCGGTATCGATAGCGACCCCTGTTTGCTCCATGTCGGAGAGCACCGTCAGCAGCGGCAGCTCGATCTCGTCATAGATCTTTTCAAGTGCCGGTTGTGCAGCCAGCTGTGGCCACATGGCCGCGTGCAGGCGCAGGGTAATGTCGGCATCCTCGGCCGCGTAGGGCGCGGCCGTCTCGACCGGCACTTCGTTGAAGCCGAGCTGCTTCGCCCCCTTGCCGGCCACGTCCTCGTACTTGATGGTCTGGTGATTGAGGTACTTCAGCGCCACCGAATCCATGTCGTGGCGGGTGGCGGTGCTGTCCAGCACGTAGGACTCCAGCATGCTGTCATAGCGCATACCGGCCAGAGTAATATCATGATTAGCCAATACGTTACGGTCATATTTAAGGTGATGCCCAATTTTATATATATCCTTATTTTCAAGCAGCGGGCGCAGTTTTTCCAGTGCGGCAGCACGCTCCAGCTGGGCCGGGGCACCGGGATAGTCATGCGCCAGCGGGACATAGGCGGCCTCGCCCGCCGTGACCGCAAACGACACCCCGACAATGCGCGCCGCCATGTAGTCGAGGCTGGTGGTCTCGGTATCAAAGGCAAACAGGCCGGCCGCCTTGATGCGCTCCAGCCAGGCATCGAGCTGCGCCCCGGTGAGGACGGTTTCGTAGTCCGCCGTGGGACGGGTGTCGGTGCTGTCCGCGTCCGCAGCCGCCGGGTCACTGTCGAGTTCCTCCAGCCAGCGCCGGAATTCCAGCTTCTGGAACCAGTCACGCAACGCAGCGGTGTCTGCCGGGACCGGGCGCAGTGCGTCGACAGCGGATTCCAGCGCAACCTCCCGGTCAATGGTGACCAGCCAGCGCGACAGTTCCAGGGTGTCGAGATGCGCACGCAGGTTTTCCCCGACCTTGCCCTGGATGTCGGCCGCGTGCTCGATCACGCTATCCAGTGAGCCATAGCGGTCCAGCCACTTGACGGCGGTCTTCGGTCCGACCTTGGGGACGCCGGGAATGTTGTCCGAGGTGTCGCCGGTCAGTGCCAGCAGGTCGATAATGCGTTCCGGCGGCACCCCGAATTTGGCCTCTACCCCCGCCACGTCCAGCGTGCTGGGTGGGCGGTCCATGGTGTTCACCAGGCTGACATGGTCATCCACCAGTTGCGCCATGTCCTTGTCGCCGGTGGAAATCACCGTCTCTATGCCGGCTTTGGATGCCTGGCTGGCCAGGGTCCCGATGACGTCGTCCGCTTCCACGCCCGGCACCAGCAACAACGGCAGTCCCAGTGCGCGCACCACGGCATGCAGGGGCTCAATCTGGTCGGCGAGCTCCTCCGGCATGGGTGGGCGGTTGGCCTTGTACTCCGGGTAGCGCTCATGCCGGAAGTTTTTGCCACGCGCATCGAACACCACGGCCAGGTAGTCCGGCTGGTACTCCTTCAGCAAGCTGCGCAGCATGTTGATGACGCCGTAGACCGCGCCGATCGGCATGCCGTCCCGCGTGGTCAGGCGCTGCAGGTTGGGTACATGAAACGCCCGGTACAGGTAGGACGATCCGTCCACCAGTAACAGGGATCGGGTTTTCGGTTCGGTCATCCGGACACGTCTTGGGTGATTAGCTGTTAGATTACGGTCAGTTACCGCGCCATAGCGGGTGAACATGGTATCATCATTAGGGTGTGTTTCCCGTGCACACCATTAACAATAACGGAACGGATCAACCGGCAGATTACCGATGACTGACTACCAGGGGCCCAAGCATCATGGCATGCTGCCCAAGAACGACACCCAGCTGACGCGTGAATCCTGGAAGATTTTCCAGATCATGGCGGAATTCGTGGAAGGCTTTGAACGCCTCGCCCACATCAAACCATCCGTCAGCGTGTTCGGTTCCGCGCGCACCCCGGAAGATCACCCGTACTACAAACTGGCCGAGGACATCTCCCGGGCGCTGTCCGATGCCGGGTTCGCGGTCGTCAGTGGTGGCGGGCCGGGCATCATGGAGGCCAGCAACAAGGGCGCGTTCGGCGGCAAGTCACCAAGCATCGGCCTCAACATCCAGTTACCCAACGAGCAGGCCGGCAACGAGTTCCAGGACATCGGGCTGAACTTCCGGCACTTTTTTTCACGCAAGGTCATGTTCGTGAAGTATGCCTCGGCCTACGTCGTGCTGCCGGGCGGCTTCGGCACCCTGGACGAACTCGCCGAGATTCTCACGCTGGTGCAGACCGGCAAGACCCGGCGCATCCCCATCATCCTGGTCGAATCGGAATTCTGGAAAGGGCTGCTGGACTGGTTCGGGGACACGCTGGTCCGGGAAGGTACCATCTCGGCCGAGGACCTTGACCTGTTCCAGGTGCTCGACAAGCCGGAAGAGGTCGTCAATGCCATCTTTGATTACTACGAGCGCATCAGCTTCGAACCATCCGAGCAGGAACAGGAAAAACTGATGGAGCTTTGACCAACCGGACGGATGACCATGCACAGACTACTGCTCACACTGTTACTGCTTGCACCACTCACCAGCCTGGCGGAAGCACCGCCGCCACTGCAGCTGGTTCCCGATACGCCCCCGCCGCTACCGGCCGGTATCGAGGCAGGCGAGGAATTCGAGCCCGAGGTCAAGATCACCAAGCGTAAAGAATCGACCATCTACGAATACAGCATCAAGGGCCAGGTCTACCTGGTCAAGATCGTGCCGCGCGTCGGTTTTCCCTACTACCTGATGGACACGGATGGTGACGGCTCACTGGAGTCGCGCTACAACAAGCTGGAACCGGATCTCGTGGTGCCCAACTGGATGATCTACCGGTGGTAGCGTGCCGACAGTTACCCCTTCACAAACTATCTGATTTAACCGCAGGTCCGGACAGCGCATGGTACTGATGCGGTAACGCGCCGGCACGCCGCCCCCATGCTGGAAAAACTTCAACAACTCGCGCACGGCATCGACGCCTTGTCCGAACACACCGGACGCGCCGTCGCCTGGCTGACGCTGGCCACGGTCCTGGTCACAGTTACCGTGGTCATACTGCGTTATGTTTTCCAGACCGGCTCGATTGCACTGCAGGAATCGGTTTCCTACCTGCATGCCGCGGTGTTTATGCTGGGCGCGGCCTACACCCTGAAGCACGACGGGCACGTGCGCGTGGATATCTTCTATCACCGGCTGACGGAGCGCGGCAAGGCCTGGATCAATCTTTGCGGCAGCCTGCTGCTGTTGCTGCCGGTCTGCCTGTTTATCCTGTTTGCCAGCCTCGAGTACACGGGCAATGCCTGGGCGGTGCTGGAAGGCTCCCAGGAGGCCGGCGGACTGGATGCCGTGTTCCTGCTGAAGACCCTGATCCCGGTCATGGCCGTGCTGTTGCTGTTGCAGGGCCTGTCGATGTGCCTGCACAGCATCCTGCAGCTGTCCGGCGCACCGGCAGACGCTGACGACAGCGGCCCGGATCGCGAGCTGTGATGCCGCTGCTGCTGTTTCTGGTCGTCTGCCTGCTGCTGATGGCGGGTTACCCGGTCGCATTCACACTGGCGGGAACGGCGCTCGGCTTTGCCTTCATCGGACAACTGGCCGGCAACTTTGATGCCGCGTTCCTCGATGCCTTGCCGAACCGCCTGTACGGCATCATGACCAACATCACCCTGATCGCGGTGCCCCTGTTTGTTTTCATGGGCGTCATGCTGGAGCGCTCGCGTGTTGCGGAGAACCTGCTCGATACCATGGCTGCCCTGTTCGGGCGCCTGCGCGGTGGACTCGGTTACTCGGTCACCATTGTCGGCATGCTGCTCGCGGCGAGTACCGGCATTGTCGGCGCCACCGTGGTGACCATGGGTCTGCTGTCGTTGCCCACCATGCTGCGCCATGGCTATGACCCGCGCATCGCCGCCGGCACCATCTGTGCATCCGGCACCCTCGGGCAGATCATTCCGCCCTCCATCGTGCTGGTGCTGCTCGGCGATGTGCTGTCATCCGCCTACCAGCAGGCACAGCTCGACATGGGCATTTTCTCACCGGATACCGTGTCCGTCGGCGACCTGTTCAGTGGCGCACTGCTACCGGGCCTGCTGCTGGTCGGCCTGTACCTGGCCTGGCTCGCCGGCGTAGCCGTGTGGCGCCCCGCGAGCATGCCGGCACTCGCGCAGACCACCAGTGAGCAGGAAGCCGGTACCAGCCTGCTGCGCCGGGTGGTGCAGGCCCTGTTACCACCACTGTTGCTGATCATCGCGGTACTGGGATCGATCCTCGCCGGCTATGCCACGCCGACCGAGGCGGCATCGGTCGGCGCCATGGGCGCCATCCTGCTGGCCGTGTCACGACGCCGCTTCAACCTGGCGATGTTGCGCGAGGTGATGCGCACCACCACGCGTGTGACCTGCATGGTGTTCATGATCCTGATCGGTGCCTCGGTGTTCTCGCTGGTATTCCGCGGCTTTGGTGGTGACGACATGGTTGCGGAACTGCTGCACAACCTGCCAGGCGGCGTCTTCGGCGCCATGCTGGCGGTCATGCTGTTGATGTTCCTGCTCGGCTTCGTGCTGGATTTTATCGAGATCACCTTCGTTGTCGTCCCGATCGTCGGCCCGGTGCTGCTGTCCATGGGTCTCGACCCGGTGTGGCTCGGCATCATGATCGCGCTGAACCTGCAGACCTCGTTTCTCACCCCGCCGTTCGGCTTTGCCCTGTTTTACCTGCGCGGCGTGGCGCCCGCGGGAGTCACTACCGCGCACATCTACCAGGGAGTCCTGCCATTTATCGTGCTGCAACTGGGCATGCTGATGCTGCTTGCACTGTGGCCACAGCTGGCCACCTGGTTGCCCGGGATGATCTATGGCTGAGTCGTGACAGGCAGCTTTGAATAATGCGATTATTCGCCACCAGATTTTGCACATGAGGTTCGTCATGACAGTCTTTACCCGCATCCTGCCGGTCATTTTCGCTGGTTT
>JAUVNM010000189.1 GCA_030599705.1 Gammaproteobacteria bacterium | reverse complement strand
TGTTGCAGTCCGTACCGAATGACAAGTCGGGGGTCATGGTGACCCGGGACATCGATACCGGCGATCGTGCGGTGCTTTCGGTCGCCGTCAATGAGGGGGTGGGTGGCGCGGTGGATGGACAGTCGGCGGAATCCCTGCGCATCGACACCCGTGACGGGTCGGTACGGGTGCTTGCCATGGCCACCGCCCCCTGGCGCCGTAACCCGGCGTCCGGCGGCGGCGTGGACAAGCTTCCGGCCAGTGGCAGCGAGACGGTGCTGCAACCGGACGAAATAAAACAATTGATTGCCTTTGCCAGGGCCTTGCCGGACAGCTTTCCTCCCATCACCGATGACGCCGGTAACCCGGCCCCGGCGGACATTGAGTTCGGGTTTCTCGATGGCAAGTTGCAACTGTTCCAGCTGCGCCCATTCCTGGACAGTCACATGGCCCGTACCAGCGACTATCTGAACCGTATGGACCAGTCGCTGGCTGGAAATCTTGATCGCCAGGTGAACATGCAGAAGCTACCGCAATGATTCGAATCCTTGCCGCCATACTGGTGACCTCGCTGCTGCCGGTGCCGGTACATGCCTATCCCCTCGATGGCTACCCGGAGACCGGCATCCGCCGCGTGGAAGGTGCGCGCCTCGCCAATGAGGGGATCATCCCCGGGCGCGCACAGCCGGCCGGTGCCCTGCTCTCCACGGCCGAAGTGGATCTGCAGCTGCTCGACTACCCGAATCTCGATCTGCCGGCACCGGACCCGGCGTTTACCAGCCAGATCCTGAAACTGCTGGGCAATGATGCCGGCCGCTACGGGGTGGCGGTGCTGGATCTAACCGACCCGGCGCGGCCACGCTATGCCGAACACCGGGGTGATTTCCGGCAGAACGTCGGCAGTGTCGGCAAGCTGCTGGTCGCGCTTGGCCTGTTCCAGGCACTGGCCGATGCCTGGCCGGATGACCTGGCGAAACGCCGGCAGGTCCTCAAGGAGACCCTCGTTACGGCGGATGAATTCTGTCACTGGGACCACCACAAGATTCGCCTGTTTGATGTGGAGGCCCGCAAGTTGACGCGGCGCACCATGAAAGACGGCGATCAGGGTTCGCTGTGGGAATACCTGGACTGGACACTGTCCGTCAGTTCCAACGCGGCGGCGGCCATGACCATGCGCGAGGCCATGCTGCTGCGCCAGTACGGCAAGGACTATCCGCCGGCAGAACCGGAAATCCAGCGCTTCTTCAGCGAGACCCCGAAAAAACAACTGACTGAACTGTTTCAACGTACCTTCTTTGAGCCAGTCACCCGCAACGGTCTGGACCTGGAGCAACTGCGCCAGGGCAGTTTTTTCACCCGCGAAGGCAAGCGCCGCGTGCCCGGCGGCGGCAACAGTTATGGTACGGCGCGGGAACTGATGAACTATGTATTGCGGATGGAACAGGGCCGGTTGGTGGACGAGTTTTCCAGCCGTGAAATAAAACGTCTGCTGTACATGACCGAGCGACGTATTCGTTACGCATCTTCCCCGGCACTCAGGGATTCCGCAGTCTATTTCAAGTCCGGTTCACTCTACAGTTGCAAGCAAGAGGAAGGTTTCAAGTGCGGCAAGTACATGGGTAATGTAAAAAACTATATGAACTCGGTGGCCATTGTCGAGACCTCAGCCGGCGATCAGCGGCTTGACTATATTGCCACCCTGATATCCAACGTACTGCGCAAGAACTCGGCTGTCGATCACCAGACACTGGGAACACGTATCCACCGGCTCATCGAGAAGGCGCATCCCGCGCCTGCCGGTGACCAGGTGCCGGCGACAACCGGCGATACGGGTAATTAACCGTATCTTTGCAAATTCCCCTGTAGGACCCGCGCCCCGCGGGGAAATGCGTTCCCGGCCGGGGGCCGGTCCTACTGGATCCTGTGCTGTACGACGGATTTCAGTTCATTGACAATCTCGCTGAGCGAACGCAATCCCTTGCGGCCTTCATCACTGGCGCCGAGGTGGTCCAGCAACTTGTTGTAGAGGTCGGCCGGCAAGACATTTTCCAGGTACTCCAGTGCCGTGCCGCGAAGATTGGCGTCTGTGCTGAAAACCGCCTGCCGGGAAATATGCACCGCGTCGGGGTCCAGCGTGAGTGCCAGCAGGGTAAACACATGCTCCAGGCCGCGATTAAAATGCAAGTCAACGGTGGCATCGTCCGTGGTCTCTTCCGGCTGCAGTTCCAGGTCGTGGCCTTCCCAGGTATCTGTACTGACATCGAGTTCCCGGTGAATGGCTGAAAAGACCTGTTCCCGTGGCACCAGCAGACTGGTATTTCTTGAGCGCATACGTCCCAGTGCCCGGGCACAACTGAAGCGTATGTTGAAAGATTCATCCATCATCCCCAGCATCAGTCCGTTAATTACGCGGGGGTTGTGACTGACTTCCAGGACACCGGGCAGACGCTGGCGTGCCAGTAACGGAATGTCGGGATCCAGCAGCGCATCGGTCAGCTGGCCGATGATCCTGGGCGTCAGCCAGCGTAACTCGGTGCGCACATCCTGGACCACCTCGTCATTTTCCAGCAGCGGAATAATCCAGGGCGTCAGGTGGATATCCATAACGGTACTGCTCAGGGCGTAGCGAATCCGGTTGGCATCCCCTGAGTCGAGGCCGGCTACGGCCCTGGCAAACCGGGCAGCGTCGTCTTCAGCGCCGGTTTCACCTGCGGCAGTCGTTTCATCCTGGTGGTCCAGCATGGAATCTATTCTTGATTGCAGGAACTCACGTTCGGACCAGCGGTCGGTTTCCGCCAGTATCTGCCGGGTCGTCGCGTCCATGATGTCATCTTCCTCGATGCGCACGACACCCTTGCGCAGGCTGTGTGCGAGCTGGCTGATATAGCCGGTATTGAGGCGACTGACAACGTACAGGGCAAGCAACGCAGTCATGACTGCGCAGGCGGCTATCAGCGCCGTTGGCAGGTCCGGTAACAGCAACAGCAACAGGAGTATAAGCCCGCTGCCGATCAGGTCGCCGAGCCGGTCGCTTGCCACATCAATAATGGATTTTGTCGGCCGCTTCTTGTGTGGTGGCAGTGGCGTATAGAGCAGTTCGAAAGCTGTCCGGAAAAAGGAATTAAAAAACATCGCGTGGCCGCCGCGCAGCAGGACCATGGACCAGAGATGGGTAAGCGCAGCACCGATTGAGCCGAACACGGCAATCACGGCCGGCAGGATGGCGATGGTGGCACCGATGCCGAAATGTTGCAGTACGCGCCGCCCCAGCAGGGTCTGCAACACAAAGCCGAGTAACCCGACGGATGCGTAGAATGTCGCAAAGAAGGCAATCAGTGATTCACTGTCCTGGTAGCGGGCGGAGGCCTCTGCCTTGAAGGCATAGTCAACCAGTGCTGCCATTACGGCAACCAGCACCATCAGTACCGCCATCCATTGCAGGTAACGGGTATTGGCGATGACCGTGAATGCAGAGCGCGTCTTGACATCATGGTCACTCTGAATTACGCGGGTGGGCGTGCCAATACCTCTGACTGCAACCAGACATATCCCGTGCAGACCGCTCAGCACCAGCAGCATGGTGCGCACATCCAGCAGTGCGGCAACCCGTGCGGCCAGCAAACCGCCGAGTACGCCCCCGAAAGCGGCCGCTGCCGCAATGCGTGCGACCCGCTGCTTCGCCGAGTGCGGGTCAAAGCGTTCATTGATAATGGACCAGAACCCGCTGATCAGGATGGCGCCGAAGACGGCCATGTGCAGGTACAGGACAATGGAGGCAACGCCCGGCTGATAATCCAGCAAAACCCACTCCCCGGTAAACAACAGGGCGCTGATACCAAATACAACAGGCATCAGTGCGGCGGGACTGAAGCGTGACAACAGCCGTGACATGATCAACACGCCTGTCATGGAGGCAATGGCTGCGGCGATTACCACCTTGGGCAGATCGGTGACATCAAAATTGGAAAGGAACAGTGCATCGCGTGTTGCCTTGCCTGCCACCTGCTGTGCAATCATGGTCGTTGCAGCAAACAGCGCAAATGCCAGCGCCGTCGCGTCTGATTGTCTGGCGGGATTCATCAGCTTCTCGGCACGGCCTCAACCCGCCGCTGGCAGCAGCCGATACTACTCCCGGGCACCCGCGCGGCAGCGCCCCAGCCCCCCTTGAACCGCAGGGAGTGGCCTGCTAATTTGGACGCATAACAGCCGGGGAGTAATGTATTAATTACTATATAAAACAACAGGATGCAGCACGTCTTCGGGGTGTAGGCGAGGGTGCCGCCAGAGTGGTTGGTCGCCGCCATTATATTAGTACAGGCTTATATTTGGATAAATCCTTATTTAGTGGTAAAATCATACGTTATATGTGTTTATTCCGTGCATTTCTTTTTGGCCTGCTGATGCTGGCCGCATCCACACCATCTTTCGCCGACGGGCAGGACGGCTTCCCTACCCTGTGGGAAAGTCATGATCCCGGACTGCAGCGGCAACTGGACCAGGCCCTGACTGAACTGGGCCTTGACGCGGCCATCAAGAGCAAGCAGCTCAGCGTCACGCTGGTCGATATCACCGACCCGGAAGAACCCCGCGAGGCGTCGGTGAATGGCGATGAAATGCTC
>JAUVNM010000285.1 GCA_030599705.1 Gammaproteobacteria bacterium | reverse complement strand
TTTTCAAGTGTTCTGACCCCTTGATACCTTGATATGTTGATATGATGCTCTCCCATGCCTGATTTCTTCAGAAAACTCCAGGAAAACATCCGTTACCTGATTGACCAGGCCTTTGCGCACAAGTTTGTCGGGCAGTTCCTGCTGTTCATCACGCTGGTGACGACTGTCACACTGATTGGCATCACGGCCATGTTCTTTGGTCTGTTCTCGGAAGAAAATGCCGGGATCAGGTCCATTCCCCGGGACATCGATGCAGGTTTCTGGGATTCCCTGTGGTGGTCGGTTAACCAGGTCATGCGCCTGAAAGGGTTCGAGCAGGCCTATGGCGCCACCGGCCCGGTGCTGGCGTATTCCCTGTTTCTGTCCATCATGGGGCTGGTGGTCTTCAGTGTATTGATCTCGCTGATCAACAACACCATGCGCAGCCGCATCGAAGCATTGCGCAAGGGTGATACGCAGGTGCTGGAACGCGACCACGTCCTGCTGCTGGGATGGAATAACAAGGTGTTCTCCATCCTGCAACAACTGGCCCGTCTTAAACCAGGCGTCAAGGTCGTGATACTCGCACCGCGGGAAATTGACATCATGCAGGAGCAGCTCCGGGTCGCGGGTATCAAGCGTGAAAACATCAAGGTCATCCTGCGCAGCGGCACGCCCAGTAACCATGGCGAGCTCGACCGGGTGGCCGTTGACCAGGCCGCCAGTGTCATCGTACTGGCAACCGATGCCGACGACAGCGAGACCATCAAGACTATGGTACTGCTGACGGTACGGCAGGACTGGTACGGCGAGCCACCGGTGCTGACGTCGGAAATTGCCCTGGAGCAGAACTACGAGCTGGCAAAGATTGCCGCCAGGAACCGGCTGCATATCATTTCGTCCAGCCGGGTGATCAGCAAGGTGATCGTGCAGACGGTCCGCAATCCCGGACTGGCGGCTGTCTACAGCGAACTCTTCTCCCCGGATGGAAACAGTGTCCACGTGCTGGGCATACCCGAGTGCACGGACCGGCCGATTGCCGATATCGCACACGGACTGAAGGATGCCATACCGCTTGGCATCACCTGGGACGAGCAACGCGAGAACCGTGTCAGACATGCTGCCGGCCTCAATCCCGAGCCCGATTACGAGGTCGCCGATGATGAACGCCTGGTACTGCTGACACGCGGCTTGCCGGTCACCTGCTCCATGCCCGACAGAATCCCGGAATCCCGGATAGTCCGGGAAGGCGGATCAGTGCCGCACGTGCCCGCCCGGGTATTACTGATCGGCTGGACCGATATTCTCTACGATCTCCTGCAGGAACTCGATGCACATGCCCTGCTCGGTACCGAGGTGACTGTTCTGTCAAATGTAACACAGGATGAAGTACAGCAGCGCATTGAAAGCCACCAGATCAATGACCTGAAGAATCTGACCCTGGTGTTCCACGAGGGTGATGGCGTGATGCAGGCCGCCTGGGAAGACATCGAATTATCCGGCTTCCAGAGCATCGTCGTTCTGGCTGATGCATCTGACGAACAGGGAGATGCAGATACCCGCACCCTGCGCATTCTGCTGCGATTATCGGATCTGCGGAAACAACACGACAACCGCGCGCATACCGTTGCAGAATTGCTCGATGAAAACAACCGTGCCTTGTTTGCCGGCCTGGACGTGGACGACATTGTTATCAGCCCCGAGGTAGTCAGTGCCCAGCTGGCGCAGATTGCGCGCCAGGAGGTCCTGGCGCCGATCTACCGCGAGTTACTCAGCGCCGGCGGGGTCGAAATCAGCCTGCGCCCCGCCGGTGATTACGTGCAACTCGACACCGATTGCACATTCAGTGACCTGGTCTATTCAAGTCAGCAGAAGATGGAGATTGCCCTTGGTCTGCGCCTGGCACAGCATGGTGGCGAGGTATTACTGAATCCGTCGCGACGGGCAACGTGGCGACTTGGTGATCACGACAAGGTGATTGTGCTGGCGCAGCAGGTTTATCAATAAGCAATGCGGGCTACACGCGTGTAACTGGCAGGCTGGCAGGAATGCGGATGGTGAAGGTGGAACCTTCGCCCAACTCGCTGTGCACACTCAAGTCACCCCCCAGCAATTGGCAGAAGCGCCGCGAGATCGCCAGCCCCAGACCGGTGCCGCCGTAGATCCGGGTAGTTGAGTCATCTGCCTGGGCGAATTCCTCGAAGACATGCCCGATCTTGTCCTCAGCGATCCCGATTCCGGTATCGCTGACCGCCAGAATCAGCCAGTCCACACCTGCCTGTTCGGTACGATCGACGCGCAGGGTGACGGTACCTTCATGGGTGAACTTGGCTGCGTTGGACAGGAGGTTGAACAAGGTCTGGCGTACCTTGGTCTGATCCTGGTATACACTGTCGAGGTCCTGGCCACGTTCGATAGATAGCCTGTTTTTGTTTTTCTCCATCAGCGGCTGAGCGGTGATGCTGACATCATCGATCAGACTATCCAGATCTACCGTCTCGGGGAAGGCCTCCATCTTGCCCGACTCGATCTTGGAAATATCGAGGACATCGTTGATGAGTCCGAGCAGGTGGGTACCGGCCTTGTTGATCTTTTTCAGGTCCGGGATTAAATCCTCCTGGCCAAGATCCTCGGCTTCCTCCATCAGCATCTCGCTGTAACCGAGAATGGCGTTCATCGGAGTGCGCAACTCGTGACTCATGTTGGCCAGGAAAGCGCTCTTGGCCTGGTTGGCCGAATCGGCAGCGTCCCTGGCCTCTCTGAGTTCGTCAGCGTTCCTGGCCAGTTCCGAGGTAGCTTCCCTGACCCGCTCACTAATGGTCTGATTGCGGCGCAACAGCATGGCGATAAACAACACCAGAACAATGCTGCCGCTGACGCCGGCGATCAACGTGACATGGGCCAGCTCAACCGCTGGACCACTACTGAATTCCTTGCTGATTGCCCAGGTGATGCTCAGATCCGCACCGGCACTGATGGTTCGGTCGGTCACAACATGCAGCGCGCTGGTCACATCACCACCCCAAACCCGCTGCAGTTCACCATCGAGGAATTTGCCGTTCAGCTGCAATTGCATGCCGGGGGGAACATGCAGTTCGTACAGCCCCTGGATGAGCGCTGTGTAGTCAACCAGTCCGACCACAATGGCATCACCGACACTGTCCCGAATCATCAGCGCCACCACCGCGAACACGCTGTCATCGACCTCATGGGGTGGCCCGAGAATCAGTTCGCCGAAACGCGCCGCGGCCTCATCCACTGTCGCCTCCACCCAGGGCTGTTCGGACAAAACCACATCGGTTCCCAGC
>JAUVNM010000075.1 GCA_030599705.1 Gammaproteobacteria bacterium | reverse complement strand
GACCCACATCTCCCGGCCCAGGTTAGCGCGGAGAACCCGAACTTCGTCGACGTCGGTGGGGCCGCTCAGAAAGTCTCGAACCCACCGTCGAGGCCTATTTCGCCTCCGCCACGAACCGTTCGATCTCCTGGTCCATCAGCGCCGCGACTCGCCGCGTGACCGGCCCAGGAGCGCCGTCGCCGACCAACGCGTCACCGAGCCGGGTGACCGGCAGGACGTGCGATCATGCCGACCACGATGTTTGAAGTGGCCTGCGAAATCCGTACACCCTGGTAATTGGCCTGGGGACTGTGAACGGACTGGCTTCTCCTTCCGGGTGAGTGCGCTGCACTGAATTGGAAACCCAAAGGGGGTGGAAACATGCACAGATCCGGAATTGCAGGGTTTATCCTGATGGCTGTCCTGGTTGCAGCCAGTGGGGTTGCAGCGGGCGCCGCTGCGGGTGGAATGAATTGCGACTTCGACAGTAACAAACTGAGCCTGCGCCGCGCGGACGGTGCGTTGGCCGTGACCCTGGTGCACGCTGCAACCCTGTCCGCCACTACCGGTTCTACCCTGGAGTCAAAGATCCGCTTCGACTTTAACCGGCTCAATGCCGATGGACTGCAGGGGCCACCCGACGGACTACGCGCCCTGCATTATGAATACTGCATTCCCGACCGGCCCGAAGCAATACAGGCGGTGGTCAGCATCGACCCCACACTCGAGATCCAGCGTGGTTCCCCCGGCCGGGTGGGGTGTGGTCAGGGCGAGTTGCTTTGTCTCGGGCACACCCATCAGCCAGGTCACCGTGGCGTACTGCAACAGCTTGCAGCACTTGCTGTCATTGCAGAAATTCACGAAAACTTTTTTGAATGAGATACCCGGCGCGTGAACTGCCGGACGCGCTGCTTTAGCCGGGACAGCAGTGCTGCCGTATCATCCGGGGTGGCGTAGCGCAGGGTAATATACAGTTCGGTAATCGGGTTGACCTGGCTGGCGAGATCCGGGCGGAACGCAACCACACGGTGCAAATAATCCCGGGGTCCTTCGCAGGGTTTGCGCGGCATGCCCATCCGTCCCAGGCGCTGACAGAAGGTATTCCAGGCGTGCAATACCGGGTCAGCGGACCGCGGTCGTCTCAGGAACATCCAGCCGGCAACGCCCGTCAGGATGACGCTGACCGATATCAATAGCCCCAGTACCATGTCCTTCCAGGTGGCCTGCTTTATGCCAAGCACGGCCAGCAGTTCCCGCTGCTGCCTCGGGCCATAGCTCAGCACCCACTGGTTCCAGCTGTTATTGAGGGAGTCCAGTGTATAGCGCAGACTGCGCCAGCTGCTGGCCAGCCACCCGCCACCCGGCAGGCGGTAGCGGACCGGTGCACCGGCATCCAGACCGCTGAGGTCGAGTGCATGCTCGATGCGCTCGGGAGCGACCGCTGCCGTCGGGTCGACACGTTCCCAGCCGCTGTCCGGCAGCCAGGTCTCGGCCCAGGCATGGGCATCCGACTGGCGCACCAGCCAGTATTCACCCACGGTGTTGAATTCACCGCCCTGGTAGCCGGTCACGACGCGGGCCGGGATGCCGGCACTGCGCATCAGCAGCACAAAGGCGGCGGCATAGTGTTCGCAAAACCCGCGTCGGGTCTCGAACAGGAACTCGTCCATGGGGTCTGTGCCGAGCAGCGGGGGAGACAGGGTGTAGACAAACGCTTCGTTGTGAAAATGTTCCAGCGCCTGCTGGATGACTTCGCGATCGGATGCCCCGTTGCGCCATCCCTGCGCCAGTTGCTGCAGGCGCAGACTGAGCTTGTCGGGCAGTTGCAGTGCGGCCGTTTTCAGCATCGGGTTTAGGGTACCGGTCAGGTTCCCGGACTGTGAGGCAACCATGTAGCGGATGCGCTTGCGGATGGGCTGTGGTGATCGCCATGCCGAGCCGGCGGTTTGGGTCGCGCGCACCGACATGTCAACCGGCCGGTCCAGGCCCGGCAGCCAGCGCTTGTTGTGCGGCTCCAGCGTGATTTCCTGGATTATCCGATCGTCCACCGGCTGCAGACGGTCTCTCGGCAATGGGGCCTGCAGTCCGGAGCCCCCGGTTGTCCAGGTGCGGCCATCGGTTTCCCAGAGGACCGGCCCGCGCCAGTAGCGCTGTTCCGGTGCCGGTGCCGCTTCGCTGAAAGTGGCCCGGAACGCTGTCGCTTCGGATTTGACCAGCTGGCTGATCGCACCGGGACTCATGGTGTCGCTCAACCCGGTCATCCCGCTGTAGGCGTCTTTCGGCAGACCCCATAGCGGCCCGACTATCCGCGGGAACAGCAGAAACAGGACGACCATGACCGGCAGTGCCTGCAGCAACAGGGTGCCCGCAAGCCGCAAATGGCTGCGCACCGGGCGGCCGGGGCTGTCATGGGTGATAGCCGACAGGGTTGCCGTAATCAGGATGGTGATGGCGAACATGTACACGGCAATCAGTGGCGTCTGGGTGAACAGGAAGTTGGTAATCACCAGGAAGTAGCTGGTAAACACCATCATGACGGCATCGCGCCGCTGTTTTACCTCCAGCAGTTTCAGTGCCAGCATGACGACGAGCAGCGTCACCCCGGCGTTGCGGCCGAGCAGGGTGCCGTACTGGTACAGCACGGCGCCGCTACCGGCGCAAACCAACGCGAGCAGCACCATGCGTGGCACATTGGTCCGCTGCCGGCGCAGCAGGTACAGGTAGACCAGTCCGACACCCAGCACAAACGCCGACACCCAGGCGTGCAGGTGCCAGGCATGCGGCAGCACGACCAGCGCCGTGGCGACCAGCAACAGGAGCCTTGAACGTTCCGTCAGCCGGGTTTCAACGGGTGTCATGGGGCCTGTGTTGATGGCGCGCCAGCGCCTGCAGGCAGCGGTGTTTTTGGGCACTGCCGCCGGCCATGTCGAGCTGTAGTCCGGGCAGGCACAGACCGTAGCGCAACTGGTTGCGGTCAGCCTCCAGTATCCAGCGGCATAACTGGCTCAGTCGTGCCTCGGTATCCAGGTCGTCGAGGTCATTCCAGTCCAGCCACAGTTCATCGGCGCGGTCACCACCGAACTGCTTCACCAGCAGGGGCTGCTCGCGTGCGACCGCCTTCCAGAACAGATGCCGTGGCGAATCACCGGGCCGGTAGGGGCGCAGGCAGGCAAAATCATCGACCCCGCGGCCCTTGTCGCCGGTCTGGTTCGGCTTGTAGACCGCCGTCTGCGGCACCGGGCGCCGCGGCCCGGGTCGCGGGTAGACCAGGCACTCCTGGTGCAGCTCGAGGTTGGCCCAGGCGCGGAACAGACCGAGCGGCACGCTTGATGCGACCTTCCAGCGCCCGAGGGGGAGGGTGCCGCGCAGCAAAGCCGGCCGGTGCAGGGTGACGCGTGTGCTGTGCTCGGGGTCGAGGTCGATGCTGACCGGTGACTCCCCGGGGACTGCCAGCCCGATCGCGTAGCGTGCCTGTGGCAACGGGTTGCTGACGAGGATTTCGAATGCGGCGCGCTCACCGGCGAATACCGGTGCGGCCTTGCCCGCGGCAAATTCGAGGCCGGCGAGGTTGCGGTAGGTGTGGAAGATCGATACCAGCGCCATGCTGCCCAGCAGGAAGGTGAACAGGTAGCCCATGTTGTTCGAATAGTTGATCGACCCGAACAGCATGACGAGCAGTGCCAGCGCAAACAGCAGCCCGGTCGCAGTGGGCAGGATGAATATCCGGGAGCGTTCCAGTGTGACCGGTCCGTACTCGGGGCCCAGCCCGCGGGTGAAGCGTACCAGCCGGAAACGGTCGCGCAGTGTCAGGGTTTGCATTGCGCCGGCACCGTCAGGTAACCGGGACCGATGCAATCATCCGCTGGACACGTTCACCACTCGACAGGGGCTCGGACTGGTCGTTCGACGCTTGCAGGCGGTGGCCGATGACCGCGGGCAACACGGCCTGCAGGTCTTCCGGCAGCACCATGTCACGGTCGTGCAGAAAGCTCCAGGCCTTGGCGCCGTGCAACAGGGCCAGTCCGGCACGCGGTGACAGTCCGTGCTGGTAATGCGGCGACTGGCGGCTGTAGTCGAGCAGGGCCTGCAGGTAATCCAGCAGGGCATCGGCCGCGTGTACCGCGTTGACCTGTGCCTGCAGTTCCTGCAGCTGTGCGGTGGACAATACCGGCTCGATCCCGGCAAGCAGCTTGCGCCGGTCCGCGCCCTGCAGCAGCTGGCGCTCGGCACTGTTGTCCGGGTAACCCAGCTCGATGCTCATCAGGAAGCGGTCGAGCTGCGATTCCGGCAACGGGAAGGTGCCGACCTGGTGCGCCGGGTTCTGGGTCGCGATGACGAAGAACGGTTGCGGCAGCGGACGGGTTTCGCCCTCGATGCTGACCTGGTGTTCTTCCATGGCTTCCAGCAGGGCACTCTGTGCCTTGGGTGTGGCGCGGTTGATTTCATCGGCCAGCACGATATTGGAAAACACGGGTCCGGGATGAAAGCGGAAGCTGCCGGAATCACGGTCGTAGATGGAGACACCGAGGATGTCGGCGGGCAGCAGGTCGCTGGTAAACTGGATGCGCTGGTAGTGCAGCCCGAGCACCGTTGCGAGTGCATGGGCCAGGGTGGTCTTGCCGACCCCGGGGAGGTCCTCGATCAACAGGTGGCCCCGGGCCAGCAGGCAGGCCAGCGCGAGGCGCAGTTGATGCTGTTTTCCGAGGATTACCTGGCCGAGCTGGTCAATTACCTGGTCGAGTAGTTGCGTCATCCGGGTATCTTGAAGTGGCAGGCAGGGGCAAGTCAATCGGCCGGTATTTCCGGCGGAATGAATTCCGCCCTACAAGGGTAGGTGTTGCCGTCCATCGATGGCAAGGTGTTGTAGGGCCGAATTTATTCGGCCAGGTACCAGCCGACCGGGAAATTAATCCGTGTATAATTTGCCCCTCTGGTTTTGAATGACCGTCAAGTGGCGGTATTTTTATGGTGGCTTGTGCCGGTCCCCTCGCGACGATAAGCTGTGAACCCCGTCAGGCCCGGAAGGGAGCAGCGGCAGCAGTGGCCTCGAGCGCCGGGGTGTGGCTGGTACAGGTCGCCTCCATTTACCAATAAGTACGAATGTTATTACAGAATAAACACTGCACCCCATACCGGAACCGCGATAACTGATGAGTTACCAGGTACTCGCGCGCAAATGGCGCCCGCGCCTGTTTAGTGAGCTGGTCGGGCAGGAGCACGTGCAGCGTGCGCTGATCAATGCACTGGACAATGACCGCTTGCACCATGCCTACCTGTTTACCGGTACCCGGGGCGTTGGCAAGACGACCATCGCCCGGATTCTTGCCAAGGCGCTCAACTGTGAAGCCGGTGTCAGTTCCACTCCCTGCGGAACCTGCAGCAGTTGCATTGAAATTGACGAGGGGCGCTTCGTGGACCTCATCGAGGTGGATGCGGCATCGCGCACCAAAGTCGAGGACACCCGCGAGTTGCTGGATAATGTCCAGTACGCGCCAACCCGGGGGCGTTACAAGGTCTACCTCATTGACGAGGTACACATGTTGTCCGGGCACAGTTTCAATGCCCTGCTGAAGACCCTCGAGGAACCACCGCCGCACGTGAAGTTCCTGCTGGCAACGACCGACCCGCAGAAACTGCCCATGACCATCCTGTCGCGTTGCCTGCAGTTCAGTCTGAAGAGCCTGTCCATCAGCCAGATTAGCGGGCAGCTGACCGCGATCCTCGGCAAGGAGCAGATCAGCGCCGATGACGGGGCCGTGCGCCAGCTGGCCTTTGCCGCCGACGGCAGTATGCGCGATGCACTCAGCCTGCTGGACCAGGCAATCGGGTTCGGGGGCGGCGTGCTTCGGGAAGCCGAGGTGCGCTCCATGCTCGGCACCATCGACCGGGACGCTGTCTACCGGCTGTTGCAGGCCCTGGCCGCGGCCGACGCCGCTGCGTTACTGGATGAAGTCGGCAAGACGGATGAGTTTGCACCGGACTATGCGGTCCTGCTGGCGGACATGCTCTCGGTGCTGCAACGCATCGCCCTGGGGCAGGTACTGCCGGATGCGCTTGACGATACCTTTGGTGACCGGGATGCCGTACTGCAGCTGGCCGGGGATATTTCACCCGAGGATGTGCAGTTGTATTACCAGATCGGCCTGCTTGGCCGGCGTGACCTGTCGCTGGCGCCGGATGCACGCGGCGGGTTTGAAATGATCATGTTGCGGATGCTGGCATTCCGGCCCGGGGCCGGGGAACAGGGCAGGGCGCTCGAGACCCGCGTCAACACGCAGTCGGCGGTACCGGAAAAACCGGTCGACAAGCCAAAGAAAACAGCCCCTGCACCGGCCGGCGCGGCCGGGGGTGAATGGCGGGACATCATCGAGCATCTTGGTATCAACGGCATTACGCGCGAACTTGCCACGAACTGTGCCTTGCAGGAGGTGACGAATTCAACGGTAGTGCTTTCACTGGACCCGGCGCATGTGCATCTGCTCAACGAGATGCGTGCCAACCAGATCGAGGCGGCACTGGGCAAGCATTATGACAGATCAATAAAACTCAAGGTGCTCCGGGAAGCGCAGGCTGTCAGTGAAAGCCCGGCACGGCAGCAGGCACGGGAAGCGGATGAACGCCGGCAGCAGGCCATTGAATCCATCGAGGCGGACGAAAATATCAGGGCGCTGCAGGACACGTTTGGAGCGACGGTCAATTACGAGTCGATCCGCCCCCGCGATTGATGAAACAGGTTATTAAATATTGAGGAAACAGTTATGAAAGGCGGACTAGGCAACTTGATGAAACAGGCCCAGGAAATGCAGGCCAATATGCAAAAGGCCCAGGAGGAACTGGCAAGCCTGGAAGTAACCGGCGCATCCGGAGGTGGCCTGGTCAGTGTCACCATGACCGGCAAGCACGAGATTCGGCGTATATCAATCGATGACAGCCTGCTTGGCGATGACAAGGACATGCTGGAGGACCTGGTGGCCGCGGCCGTCAACGACGCCGTACACAAGGTGGAGTCCACGACACAGGAGCGCTTTGCCAACCTGGCCGGTGGTCTGAACCTGCCGCCCGGCATGAAACTGCCGTTCTGATCTTCCATGAGCACTTCCCGCCTGATCGGGCAATTGATCGAGTCGTTGCGATGCCTGCCGGGTGTGGGCCCGAAATCCGCCCAGCGCATGGCCTACCATCTGCTGGAGCATGACCGGGACGGCGGCCGCCAGCTGGCGGAGGTGCTGGAGAAGTCCATGCAGCAGGTCGGCAACTGCGAGTCCTGCCGGACGCTGAGCGAGGAAAGGCTTTGTTCCCTGTGCGCCAGTGAGCGCCGTGACCGCAGCCTGCTGTGCGTGGTGGAAACCCCGGTCGATGTGCAGGCGCTGGAACAGTCAATTGGATACACGGGCCTGTATTTCGTTTTAATGGGTCATCTGTCGCCGCTGGACGGCATCGGGCCGGAGGCACTGGGGCTGGGTGTACTCGACCAGCGGTTGCTGACAGGTCAGGTCGGTGAACTGATCCTGGCCACCAATCCGACAGTTGAGGGCGAGGCAACGGCACACTTCATCAGCGAGATGGCGCACGGGCATGGAGTGCGCGTGACCCGTATTGCCCACGGTGTTCCCATGGGGGGCGAGCTTGAATATATCGACAGCAATACCCTGTCGCATGCGTTTGCGGGGCTGCAGGATATCTAGGCTTGAAATATACCAATATATCACCACAGAGACGCAGAGAAACCCGTTTAATAAATCGTCATTCCCGCTAATAAATCGTCATTCCCGCGCAGGCGGGAATCCATGAACGCAGGCGTCAATAAACACCGAAGATGTTGAAGACTGCCGGAACTGAAACGGTTGATTTTTTAATAATATGTTCATG
>JAUVNM010000263.1 GCA_030599705.1 Gammaproteobacteria bacterium | reverse complement strand
TTATCCAGATAATTCAAATAAATCACGGGTCAGGTGTACATAGGTAAACATAGCAAAACTGCTGATTAAAATACAGTAATTCCCGTTGTCCGGCGTAACTGCAAGTTTTTCAGGGACGCGCGTCCGGAGGATGTTCCCGTATAGACTTTTGTCTACCCTGGAGACCATAACCCGCTAACGACAGGCAAACGCTGCCATCCTTGATGCCCGATTAAACTTGAAGGAGAAACTGTCGATATGCTTGACACCAGGCACCACTGCGACAAGCATAACTAACTCTATGTTCCTTATTAACTTTATGCTATTTACCCTGTTTTTACTGTCAGTATTTTTGACATTCAGCCATCCGGGCACTCCCTGTCAGTGCCATTCTTATTAGTTAACTTATTGTTAATAAAAGATTATATTTAACAGGAATGATTCTTGCGATGTATTTACCAGGACCTGCGAACCAGGGATACGGAAAACTGATTTGAAACCGACTCCACCAGGCATCGACGAACAGACCGTTGAATATCGGGGTAAAGACCGGCGCCGATATTCGCTACGGACCGTATACGGGTCACTGTTTATCAACCGGCGGCGGAATATTCGCCGGCAGGATGAACTGCTGAACAGCTATATCGACTGGTATGGCCCGTGGCCATTGATCGCGTCCATCCTGATTATCCTGATGTGCTGCCTGGACGCATTCTTCACCCTGCTGCTGATCAATAATGGTGCCATGGAAATGAATATTCTTATGGACTGGCTGATCAAGAAAGACATCCAGACCTTTGCAGCGGTGAAAATGGCCGTTACCAGCCTGGCACTCCTGGTTCTGGTTATGCACTTTAATTTCCGCATCTACCGCATTTTTGCCGTCCGCCACCTCATGTACGCACTGGTCCCGATGTATATGGCGCTCATTGCACATGAAATAAACATGCTTCAGCAGATTATCTGACAGTTCCGGCAGCCAGCCGGCGGCGGGCGGCCGTCGTCAGACGCCTGCCGCGGCCATATTGACAATTCCGCGCACCGCTACGTCCTGACCTGATACCTGGGTCGGGTTGCTGGAACAGCTTCAGCATTTGTTATATGCACGCACAAATTCCCTGAACGGTTCAATCGGCATCGACTTTGAAAAATACCAGCCCTGGGCGTAGTCCACGCCGTGTTGCCGCAGGTAGTCTACCTGCTCCCGCGTCTCGACACCCTCGGCAATAATGCGCAACTCCAGCCGTTTCGCCATGTCGATGATGGAATCGACCAGCCCGGACGTCAGTGCATCGGTCCCTATCGCATCAATAAAACTCTTGTCAATTTTCAGATAATCAAGAGGAAAGGAACTGATATAACTGAGACTGGAATAACCGGTACCGAAATCATCCAGCGCAATATGCGACTCGCGTTTCCGCAGGCTTTTCATGACATCACGGGCAATACCACTGTTTTCCGCTATCAGGCCACGTTCGGTAATTTCGTAAATAATCTGTTCCGGGCGAATGGCAGTATTACCGAAAAATTGACTCGTCGTTTTCAGGATCCGGCTGGATTCAAAATGGCAGGGGCTCAGGTTAATGGCAATATGCAGGGAACGGTCTTCGGCCAGCAGCCCGGCGACCTCATCGCGCAACTGCTTCATCAGCCACTCGGTCATGGGCTCGATCAGACCGGTGTCTTCCGCGAGCGGGATAAACAGGTCCGGGCGCACCTGCCTGCCATCCGGATGCACCCAGTTGATCAGCGCCTCGGCACCCACACACTTGTTTTCCTGCAAGTCGATGACCGGCTGGTAGCGGACCTCGAACTCGTTTTTCTGCAGGCTGCGCTGCAATTCACCCTGCAATGACAGGCGCCTGCGCATAATCGCCAGCACCAGGAACAGCAGGATCATGGAGGTACCGAGCCCGATGGCGCCCAGCACCAGTGCCATACGGACCCAGTCACGCAGGATCCAGCTGTCCGACGCGGCCGTGACGGAATAGATGCCCGGATAACCATCCAGCTCCACAGCGACCAGGGTGCGCTCGATCCCGTCCCTGAAGTGCGCCCTGAGCTGGGTTGCCCCCTCCTCTGCCTCGGTTTGCGAGGCGACCATTTGCATTTCCGGGACATTGCCCTTGCGTGCGAACAGGTGGTTGTCCTCACGGCGGATCAGCACGGCGAATCCGTGTTCGCCCAGGTCAGCGCCGAGATGGCCGATGAGCACACTCGGGTGGATCAGTGCACCGATTTCGGAACCGTTCTGCCACTGGCGCAGCGCAACCAGGCCGTAACGCTGCATCATCCGGATTTTCAGCGGGCCAACCAGCCGGAATCCCTGGACCGGTGGCGGCAACTCCGGTTCGGCTGGCGGATCCATCACACCCCAGCTGGTGCACACCAGTTTCCGGTCAGGACGGATCAGTCCAATAGCGCTGATCTCGGGAATATCGTAGGCCATGGTGTTCATGACAGCCACGTCCTCCGACGTGCACTCATAGGAGAGTCCCGACAACGCGATCAGGGCCTCATCGATATCCTGCAGCGTCTTTGAAGTATCCACTGCAATCGCCTGGGCGATGTTACGCAGACTGGATTCGGCTGTTGACAGGGTGGTCTGGTAGGCCAGCCAGATCGCAATACTGACCGGTGCCAGGCCGGCGAAAATTGCCAGCACGGATGCCAGCAGGATGATCAGTTTGCGCTTCATGAACGAATCAGTGGTTGCATCATGGCTGTGTTAAGCTCGGCGCCCTGCAACAATCCGGATGACAAACTGACGGATACAGAAAATGCCGGAAGCTAACATATATGAAGTCGGTGGTTCCGATGTTTTGATTGTCGGTATTCTTGTCTGGTTCCTGGGTAATTATATCACCGGGCGAGTCCACTTCCTCAAGAGCAACAATATCCCTCCTGCCGTTACCGGTGGACTCATCTGCAGTCTGATCGTGGCCCTCATCTATGTGCTGGCCGACCTGCAGATTGTCTTTGACATGCATATCCGCGACCTGATGCTGCTGGTGTTCTTCACTACCATCGGCCTTTCGGCCAAGGTCACGTTGCTGCGGGCCGGCGGCAGGGCACTTGCCCTGCTGTTGCTGATCGCCAGTGTTTTTCTAGTCGTCCAGAACGTGACCGGCGTGCTGCTGATCTCGATGATCGGAAGTCATCCTGCCTATGGCCTGTTTGGCGGCAGTGTATCGTTTGCCGGAGGCTACGGGACCGCAATCGCCTGGGGAAATATTGCCGAAGAGGCGGGCCTGGTCAGCGCCAGGGAAATCGGCATTGCCTTTGCCACCTTCGGGCTGATCGCCGGCGGCCTGCTGGGCGGGCCGATCGGTGAACGCCTGATCCGCAAGAACAAGCTGGCCAGGGAGAATGACCCTGCATCTGCAACGAGGAAGGCCGACGAGGAACTGCTCGTCAGACCGATTTCAACGGGCGGCATCCTGGCAACCCTGTTGATGCTGGCCGTGTGCGTCGAACTCGGTGACCTGGTCAACCGGTTACTGTTTTCGCGGGGTGTCACCCTGCCCGGCTTCCTGACCGC
>JAUVNM010000072.1 GCA_030599705.1 Gammaproteobacteria bacterium | reverse complement strand
GTACCAGCGCCGCGGATCATTGGTGTTCGGTATTGTAGCGTTACGCCAGCCTGCAACGCGAGTGACTTCCATTCCCCCTGTCAGTTCAAGTCAGGTCGTTACCCGGTATTTTTTATATATTGCTGTCGATGAAAGCGGTTAGTTGTGACTTTGATACGGCGCCTACCTTGGTGGCCTCGACATTGCCGTCCTTGAACAGCATCAGCGTCGGGATGCCGCGAATGCCGTATTTCGGCGGTGTTTGCGGGTTGTCATCGATATTGAGCTTGGCGATGCGGATCTTGCCGTTATATTCGGTGGCAATTTCATCCAGGATCGGCGCAATCATTTTGCAGGGACCACACCATTCCGCCCAGTAATCAACCAGTACGGGATCAGCCGCGTTCAGGACTTCGGCTTCAAAGGTGTCATCGGTTACATAAATGATATCGTCACTCACAGTTAACAGTCTCCTGATGGTTGCATGGCAATCGTCGTGATGCCGGTACAGTTCCGGGGGCAATTCATTGCCCGGTTACTTCGTGCCAAAGGAATATTGCCGTATGGATTCGTCGAGGTCCGGCCCGGGAAGGGCGGCCTTGACTGGCCTATCATGACGGAGGTGCGCCTGCTGTGCCGCGACACATCTCATTCTACTGCCCATTTGAGCCTAATTCCGAGCATATTACAAGCCCAACAGACAATAAATTACTGTATCCTAGCGGGTTATGAGTGAGTCCCATTTATCAGATACCCCGTTTTCCGCTTTCGACCTGCCGCCAGAATTAATGCAAGGTATTGATGATGCGGGATTTTCAAAATGCACCCCGATACAGGCGGAGACCCTGCCGATCGCCCTGCAGGGTCGCGACGTTGCCGGCCAGGCGCAAACCGGTACCGGCAAGACGGCCGCGTTCCTGATTGCGATCTACAAACGCCTGTTAACAAAGCCCCCCTCGGAACAGCGCAAAGCCTCGCAGCCGCGCGCCCTGATCGTCGCACCGACGCGCGAACTGGCCATGCAGATCCATACCGATGCGGAGTTGCTCGGCAAGCACTGCAACATGCGCCTGTGCCTGGCCTATGGCGGCACCGGCGCTGACAGCCAGCGCGCGGCCATCGAGGCCGGTGTCGATATACTGGTTGGTACCCCGGGCCGGTTGATCGATTATTTCAAGCAGCATGTCTATAACCTGAAGGAGATCGAAGCGGTGGTACTCGACGAGGCCGACCGCATGTTTGATCTCGGTTTTATCAAAGACATCCGCTTCCTGCTGCGCCGCTGCCCGCCGCCGGACCAGCGCCTCGGCATGCTGTTTTCAGCGACGCTGTCGCACCGGGTGCAGGAACTGGCGTATGAGCACATGAATAACCCGGAATCCGTGGACGTGGAGCCGGAGCGGGTGACGGCCGACCGGGTCCGCCAGGTGCTGTACCACACCGCCAATGAAGAAAAGATCCCGCTGCTGATCGGCCTGTTGAATCATGTGGATCCCAGCCGCAGCATCGTGTTCGTGAACACCAAGCGCAATGCCGAACGCATCTGGGCCTATCTCGAGGGGAACGGCTTCAAGACGGCGGTGCTCTCCGGTGATGTGCCCCAGACGAAACGCCAGCGCTTGCTGAAGGAATTCCAGCAAGGCAAGTTGCCGATTCTGATTGCCACGGATGTCGCGGCGCGCGGGCTGCATATCCCCGATGTGAGCCATGTGTTCAACTACGACCTGCCGCAGGATGCCGAGGATTATGTCCATCGCATCGGCCGCACGGCGCGCATTGGCAAGGACGGTGATGCGGTCAGCTTCGCCTGCGAGAACTTTGTCTACTCCTTGCCGGAGATCGAGGAATTTATCGGTCACAAGATCCCGGTCGAACCGGTGCCCGATGGCTATATCCAGCCACTCAAGCCGCCGGTCAAGATCCGGCATTACGAGAAACCGGGGGGACGCCGCAAGCCGGGTAGCCGGCCGGCTGGCAGAAATTCCCGGCCGGGTCGCGGGCATCGCGTAAAACACGGTTAAGCGTTCAGGGTAACAGGGTGATTTTGGACAAGCTGCAGAGCCTGCAACCGGCTGAACTGGTGCGCCTGCTGCAGGGCGCCTGGGTCAAGCATGCGGCACTTGCCGTGAACGTGCTGCTGGTGGTCTGGATTGCCTGGATGCTGGCAACCGTTACCTGGCGAGTTGTGGAGGATCCGGAGCCGGTTGCAGCGGAACCGGTCGTTAGCGCGACACTGGCCAGGCCGAAGCCGCATCCGGACCAGCAGAAGATTCACGCAATGCCGGACTGGCATATGTTCGGCGAAGCCGGCCGTGTGAAGGTCGAGGTGAAGACACCGGTGCCGGCCCACGCGCCGGATACCCGCCTCAAGCTGGTGCTGCATGGCGCCTTTGCGTCCGATGATCCGAAACTGGCCCGGGCCATCATCGCGGACCCGCGTGGCAAGGAACAACATTATTCCATCGGCGACAAGGTGCCCGGGAACGCCGAGCTGAGTGAAGTACATCCGAACAAGGTCATCCTGAAGCGTGGCGGACGTTTCGAAACCTTGCGGTTACCCGAGGAAAAACTCGGTGGCGGGCGCGTCACAGCGGGTAGATCGATCAGCAGGAATGCAGCCAGGACAACCAGTCAGGCACAGCGCCTCAAGTCGTTGCGCCGGGATCTGAAACAGAACCCGAAATCACTCTACGGGCTGGTGCGCGCGACCCCGAAAAAGGGTGAAGACGGCAACATGGTAGGCTACACTCTCCAGCCCGGTCGGGACCCGCAATTGTTCCAGGCAATGGGGCTGCAGAATGGTGATGTCGTGACCGGGATCAACGACGTCAAACTGAATTCCCTGGCCAATGGTATGAAGGCGCTGAAGAGTGCCCAGGCCGGTGAAACGGTCACTATGACAGTCCTCCGCAATGACCAGGAGGAGACCCTGACATTCAGTATGCCCGAATAGCTGGGAAACCCCTCAATTATCATATTAACTTACCGATATATATAAATATTTCAGGATGATACAGGGCGTAACGGAGATTGCGCTGTGACCATGAGACGCACACGACAATTACTGTTGGCACTTGCTGTCTGGCTGGCCATTGCGCTTCCGGTGGTTGCGCAGACCGTGACCCTGAACCTGAAAGATGCGGATATCAGTGCCCTGATCAGCACGGTTGCCGAGGTAACCGGGCGAAATTTCATTATAGATCCAAGGGTTAAGGGCAAGGTCACGGTGGTTTCCTCGCGTCCCATGGACAGTGAAGAGGTCTACCAGGTATTCCTGTCTATCCTGAAGGTACACGGCTTTGCCGCCGTCCCCAGCGGGGCGGTCATCAAGATTGTCCCGGATGTCAACGCCAAGCAGGACGGTATCCCGACGGTGGGCGATGCGGATCAGGCGGTCGGTGATGAAATGGTCACCCGGGTCATCCAGGTGGACAATATCGCGGCAGCGCAGCTGGTACCCATCCTGCGGCCGCTGGTCCCGCAGCAGGGACACCTGGCAGCCTATCCTGCGACCAATGTCCTGATCATTTCCGATCGTGCCCGCAACGTGGCCCGCCTGGTCAGTATCATCCGGCGCATCGACCAGGTCAGCGACAGCGAGATTGATATCATTCCACTGCAGCATGCCGCCGCCAACGAGGTGGTGCGCGTGTTGACCACCCTGCAACGGGCGGCCCCCGCCAAGGGCAAGACCCCGGCAGCGGCCGGGGGGCCGGTACTGGTCGCAGACGAGCGTACCAACAGTGTATTGCTGGGGGGTGACCGTTCCCTGCGGCTGCGCATGCGCGCCCTGATATCACACCTGGATACACCGCTGGAAACTGGCGGCAATACCGACGTGATCTATCTGAAGTATGCCGAGGCGACCGAGATTGTCGATGTGCTCAAGGGCGTTGGCGAGGTCGAGAAGAAGGAAGGCGGCAAGGGAAAAACCGCGGCCCCGCGCGGCGTGTTCGACATCCAGGCAGATGAAGCCACCAATTCGCTGGTGATTACCGCGCCGCCGGACATTATGCGTACCATGAAGCACGTCATCAGCAAGCTGGATATCCGCCGCGCCCAGGTGCTGGTCGATGCCGTGATCGCCGAGGTTTCTCTGGATACCAGCCGGGAACTGGGGATGCAATGGATTATCAGTGGTCTGAACGAAGGCACCGGCCCGGTCGGACTGATCAACTTCACCAATACCGGGACCACCATTACGGATGTCGCGAATGCCGTGATCAGTGCGAAAGATGGTACCCAGCTGCCGGCGCAGAAATCCAACGCGTCCGTTGGATTCGGCCGTGTCAGCAGTGACAACAGCACCAACTTTGTCGGACTGGTACAGGCACTGTCTGCCGATGCCAATACCAATATCCTCTCCACACCCACGCTGATTACCCTCGATAATGAGGAGGCCGAGATTATTATTGGTGAGAACGTACCGTTTATCACCGGCTCGTTCACCAGCACCGGTGCCAATGACGGGGCCACCAACCCGTTCCAGACCATCCAGCGCGAGGATGTCGGGCTGACGCTGAAGATCAAACCGCAGATCAACGAGGGGGATGCGCTCAAGCTGAATATTGAGCAGGAGATATCCAGTATCGCGGACAGCGTGGTTGGTGCTTCGGACCTGATTACCAACAAGCGTTCCATCAAGACCACCGTGATTGCCGATTCCGGTTCGGTGGTGGTGCTGGGGGGGCTCATCGAGGACCAGGTCGGGGAGTCCCACCAGAAGATCCCGCTGCTGGGCGATATCCCGCTGCTGGGTTACCTGTTCCGGTCCACGGGGACCAGTATTAACAAGACCAACCTGATGGTGTTTATCCATCCGGTGATCCTGCGTGACAAGGCCACAACGGAACACTACACCAACAGCAAGTACAATTACCTGCGGGCCTTGCAGTCGATTCAGGCAGAGGACGGGATAGAGCTGATGTCGAATCAGAACCACCCGGTATTGCCGGAATGGGAAAATCGGGAGTTAATTGCCCTGCCAGAGGAACCAGTGCCCGTAAAGCCATGGTATGACTGGACGGATGAGTGAGCTGAGCAGCCTGGACCCTGAAGACCCGGCAACCGACGGCCACGTCGGCTTTCAACGCCCCCCCTTCCTGTTTGCCAAGCGCCATGGCGTACTGGTAACCGGCGCAGAGAACGGCAAGATTGTCGTTTTGCATCGCCCCGGGATCGATCCCATGGCGCTGATTGAACTGCGCCGCTTCGTCAATCAACCCCTGAACCTGCAGACCGTCGATGCTGATCAGTTTGACCACCTGCTGTCGGTTACCTATGAGCAGGACTCCTCCGAAGCCATGCAGATGATGGGCGACATCGGCGAAGATATGGACCTGTTTCATATTGCCCAGCAACTGTCGGAGCCGGAGGATTTGCTGGAGAGCGAGGATGATGCGCCGATCATCCGCCTGATCAACGCGCTGCTGACCGAGGCGATCAAGGAGAATGCCTCGGATATTCATATTGAACCGTTCGAGAACCGGCTGGTGGTCCGGTTTCGTGTTGACGGAGTGTTGCGTGAGGTACTGCAGCCGCAGCGGGTGCTGGCGCCGTTGCTGGTGTCGCGCATCAAGGTGATGGCGCGTCTCGATATTGCCGAGAAGCGCCTGCCACAGGATGGCCGGATCTCCCTGCGGGTCGCCGGTCGGGCCGTCGATGTACGGGTGTCGACCCTGCCTTCCGGCAACGGGGAACGCGTGGTACTGCGACTGCTCGACAAGCAGGCCGGGCGCCTGGAACTGGGGCACCTGGGGATGGCGCAGCACACCATGGATGTCAGTGATCATCTGATCAGCAAACCACATGGCATTATCCTGGTCACCGGTCCGACCGGCTCCGGCAAGACCACCACCCTGTATGCCGCACTGGAACGTTTGAACGACAAGCGCCGCAACATTATGACGGTGGAAGACCCCATCGAGTATTACCTCGACGGCATCGGCCAGACCCAGGTCAACACCAAGGTGGAACTGACGTTTGCGCGCGGGCTGCGCGCCATCCTGCGCCAGGACCCGGATGTGGTTATGGTCGGCGAGATCCGTGACCTGGAAACCGCTGAAATTGCCGTCCAGGCCAGCCTGACCGGGCACCTGGTGTTCTCAACCCTGCACACCAACAGCGCGGTTGGCGCCGTGACGCGGTTGCGTGACATGGGTGTGGAACCGTTCCTGCTGTCATCCAGCCTGGTCGGGGTGCTGGCGCAGCGGCTGGTGCGGGTGTTGTGTGATGACTGCAAACAGCCTTATACGGCAGGCCATGCAGACTGTGAAACCCTCGGCGTTCCCGAAGCCTCTCCCCCGACGCTGTACCGCCCGGCCGGTTGCCCGGCCTGTAATCAGCTGGGCTACCGCGGGCGTACCGGCATCTATGAGCTGGTGGAAATCGATGATGACATCCGCACCATGATTCATGACGGCGCCAGTGAGCATGACATGGAACGCAAGGCGCGTGAACGCTCCCCGGGTATTCGCGAGGATGGCTGGCGCAAGGTGCTATTGGGCGAAACATCCATCGAAGAAGTCCTGCGGGTCACCCAGGGCGAATAACACCCTGCCGAAACCTGCTTGAACGTCCGGCTTCCTTACTGAATTATGGGTGCTTTTGAATACACCGCACTGGATGCCGGCGGCCGCGAGAAGAAGGGGGTTCTCGAGGGGGATACCGCGCGCCAGGTCAGGCAACAGTTGCGCGAGAAGAGCTGGATCCCGCTGGCTGTCGAAGAGGTTGTCCAGCGGGAAGCAAGGGCCGGTAAACCTGGCATTACCCTGCTGAAGCGTGGCATCAGCGCCACCGAACTTGCCCTGATTACCCGCCAGCTGGCGACCCTGGTGCGTGCCGGGCTGCCGCTGGAAGAATGCCTGCGGGCCGTGTCGCAGCAGGCGGAAAAGCCGCGCCTGAAAAGCATGTTGATGGCCGTGCGTTCGCGGGTGATGGAGGGACATTCACTGGCCTCCGGCCTGTCCGATTTTCCGCACGCGTTTCCCGAGCTGTACCAGACGACGGTCCAGGCAGGTGAAGAGTCCGGGCACCTGGAGCGGGTACTGGAGCGGCTGGCGGACTATACGGAAAGCCGCCAGCGCATGCGCCAGAAGATCCAGCTTGCGGTATTTTACCCCGCGCTGCTGACCCTGGTCGCCATTGCGGTGGTCGGTGGCCTGATGACCTTCGTGGTTCCGCAGGTAGTGCAGGTGTTCGAGAATATCGGGCAGCAATTGCCGCCGCTGACCCGGTACATGATTGCCACCAGCGATTTCCTGCGTGCTTACGGCCTGCTGCTGATTGTCCTGATCGTGCTGCTGGTGGTCGGCTTTAACTATATGCTGCGCAATGACCAGAGCCGCTACCGGTTTCACCAGCTGCTGCTCCGGGTCCCCCTGATAGCAAGGCTGGAACGTGGTCTGAATACCGGCCGTTTCGCCCGTACCTTCAGTATTCTCACTGCCAGTGGCGTGCCGGTTCTCGAAGCACTGCGCATCTCGGCCCAGGTGATGTCAAACCTGCCGATGCGCAGGGCGGTGGAGGAGGCGACGGCGCGGGTGCGCGAGGGGGCCGGGATCGCAGCGGCCCTCGAGAAGAGCGGTTATTTCCCGCCCATGACGACGCAACTGGTGGCCAGTGGTGAGGCCAGCGGCAAACTGGAACAGATGCTGGAGCGTGCCGCGGACAACCAGGATAGCGAGATAGAAACCCTGATTGCGGCCCTGCTGGGGCTGTTCGAACCCCTGCTGATCCTGTTCATGGGCAGCGTGGTGCTGGTGATCGTGCTGGCGATCCTGCTACCGATCTTTGATTTGAACCAGCTGGTGCAGTAGGTCGGGTTACGGCGCTACGCACTGTAGGCCGAATGAATTCGGCCCTACTTAATCAGAATTCACATGTAGGGTCGAATTCATTCGACCGGATTATTCGTAGGACCGGCGCCC
>JAUVNM010000273.1 GCA_030599705.1 Gammaproteobacteria bacterium | reverse complement strand
CGTCCGTCAGTTTCAGGTGGCGCATCCGGTCGGCTTCCAGCTCGAAACTCACCGGCAGGCGGCTTTTTTCAAGGCTCTGGAAATACGCGGTGTAGTCGGCACTGGTAAAGGCGTTCTGGCGCCCGCCATTTTCGGCGATAATACGGGAAAACTCACCTGGTGCATGGTTTTTGGTCCCCTTGAACATCATGTGCTCGAGCACATGCGAAACCCCGGTAATCCCGTCATGCTCATAGCTCGCACCAACCTTGTACCACACCTGTGACACCACCACCGGTGCCCGGTGGTCTTCCTTCACTATCAGTTTCAGGCCGTTATCCAGCTGATACTCATGCACCGGGCCGGCCGCCAGTACACCCTGGCAGGCAAACAGCAGGACTGCAATCCATATTCCTCGCATGCACGTTCTCCGAAATCTCGAGAGTTAACCCAAACGGGTATGGGATGATAGGATACCCGCCACACCAATTACCATCTTTACGACAAAGTCAGAGACAATTTTTTTCATGCTTGGTTTCCGTAACAAAAGCACAACCCCGAAGAAGGCCGGCCTGTTTTCCCGCCTCAAGTCCGGGCTGGCCCGCACCCGCCACAGCCTGACCGACGGCGTCGCTACGCTGGTGCTGGGCAGCAAGGCCATCGATGACGAACTGCTCGAGGAGATCGAGACTACCCTGCTGGTCGCGGATGTCGGCGTCGATGCCACCCGCGAGATCATCGACGACCTGACGCAGCGCATCTCCCGCAAGGAACTCGGCGATGCCGAAACGCTGATGCAGGCCCTGCATGACGACATGCAGGCGATCCTGGCGCCCTGCAGCATACCGCTCGTGATACCGGAAACCGGAAAGCCCTGGGTCATTCTAATGGTCGGCATCAACGGCGCCGGCAAGACCACCACCATCGGCAAACTGACCCGCCGCCTGAAGGACCAGGGGTTGCGGCCCATGCTGGCTGCCGGCGACACCTTCCGCGCGGCCGCGGTTGAACAACTGCAAACCTGGGGAGATCGCAACGACGTTCCGGTCATCGCCCAGCACCAGGGCGCGGATGCCGCCTCGGTCATCTATGATGCCCTGCAGTCGGCACAGGCACGCAACATAGACGTACTGATTGCCGATACCGCCGGACGCCTGCACACCCAGTTGAACCTGATGGAAGAGCTGGTCAAGATCAAGCGGGTGCTCGGCAAGCTGGACGTGAACGCGCCCCACGAGGTAATGCTGGTAGTGGATGCCGGCACCGGCCAGAACGCGCTCAATCAGGCACAGCAGTTCAACGAGGCACTGGGACTGACCGGTATCACCCTGACCAAGCTCGACGGCACGGCCAAGGGTGGAATCGTGTTCGCGATTGCAAAGCAGCTCGGCATCCCGATCCGTTTCATCGGTGTCGGCGAGGGCATCGAGAACCTGCGCGAGTTCAATGCAAAGGAATTTGTGGATGCCTTGTTTGCCAGGGAAGAAGAGTAAAGTCTTTACGGCGGAATAAATTCCGCCCTACAACACCATCACCCTGAAGGGCCGAATTTATTCGGCCGGTTACCAATCCCATGATCCGATTCGACAACATCAGCAAGCGCTACCCGGGTGGATTCGAGGCCCTGAGCAACATCAGCCTCGAGCTGGAAGCCGGCGCCATGGCCTTTGTCACCGGGCACTCGGGGGCCGGTAAAAGCACCCTGCTCAAGCTGATTGCCCTGATCGAACGCACCACGCGGGGGCAACTCCATATCAACGGGCAAAATGTCACGAATATCAGCCGGCGCCGCATCCCGTTTATCCGCCGCAAGATCGGTTTCATCTTTCAGGACCACAACCTGCTGTTCGACCGGACGGTATTCGACAACGTCGCCCTGCCGCTGGTTATCACCGGCTACCGGCATCAGGAAATCGGACGCAGGGTGCGTGCCGCGCTGGACAAACTCGGCCTGCTCAGCAAGGAGCGCATGTACCCGATCACGCTTTCGGGCGGTGAACAACAGCGCGTCGGCATTGCCCGCGCGGTGGTCAACAAGCCGCTGTTATTGCTGGCAGACGAACCCACCGGCAACCTCGACCCGGCCCTGTCATTCGAGATCATGGAACTGTTCGAACGGTTCAACCAGGTTGGTGTAACCATCCTCATTGCCAGCCATGATATCGGCCTGCTCGACCGGCTTGGCTACCCGGTTATAGCCCTGGACCATGGCCGTCTGGCCGGCATGGAGCAACAGTACGCATGAAGCGCGCCCGGCAGCACCAGTCCACACCTGACCGGCGTGCGACACGGCGCCGGATGCTTTCCCCGCGCACCTGGCTGACACGCCATGCGCAGGTAGCCCTCGACAGCCTCGGACGCCTGTCCCGCAACCCGCTCGCCACCCTGATGACGGCCGCCGTGATTGGCATCGCCCTGGCCATGCCGGCGTCCCTGTACCTGCTGTTAAGCAACATGGACCGTCTCAGTGGCTCCTGGGACGGGCAGGCCAGCCTGTCGGTATTCCTGAACGACACGGTGCCGGTGGCGGCCGCCGCTACCCTCGCCGGACGCATACGCGGCTGGCCGGAAGTCGCCGCGGTGACGCTGGTGACACCGGAGCAGGCGCTGGAGGAATTCCGGCAACGCTCGGGGTTTGCCGACGTGCTCGATACCCTGGATGAAAACCCGTTGCCGGCGGTCCTGCTGGTATTACCCGCACCGGAGCACGCGGGTCCGCGGTCTGCCGCCGCCCTGCAGACGCGGCTGCAGGCACTGCCGGAAACCGCACAGGCGCAGCTGGATCTGCAATGGGTCCAGCGGCTGACCGCCATGCTGGCACTGGCGCAGCGCGGCGTGCTGCTGATCAGTGCCCTGCTGGCACTTGCCGTACTGCTGGTGGTGGGTAATACCATTCGCCTGGAGATCCTGGGCCGGCGCGAGGAAATCGTGGTCACCCGGCTGATCGGTGCGACCGATGGTTTTATCCGGCGGCCGTTTCTCTACAGCGGGACGTGGTATGGCATCGTTGGCGCACTGCTTGCCTGGCTGCTGGTGGAAACCGGCTTCTGGCTGCTGACTACGCCGGTCCGGCAACTGGCGAATCTGTACCAGAGCAGTTTCCAGCTACAGACCCTGCCATTGCTGCTGCTGTTGGTGCTGCTGGCCGGCGGCATCCTGCTGGGACTGCTGGGTTCCTGGATTGCCGTGGGGCGCCACCTCGGCGCGATCGAGCCGGGCTGAGCTTGGTGAACCGCCTGTGTTGCCTGGATTCAGGAAACTTTTCATTGGATTGGCACTCTATAGACAGGAGTGCTAAAATCAGCCTTGGCTAATGGAGAGACAACGCCCCATGACGCAGGATTTAATAGTTAGAAATCAGACACTTGCACTGCCGTTACCGACCGGCAACCTGGATCAGTATATCCAGGCGGCCTT
>JAUVNM010000268.1 GCA_030599705.1 Gammaproteobacteria bacterium | reverse complement strand
GGATGACATGCCGGCGCATATCAGGACAATCCTGACCAGCAGCGACATGACACTACCGGTATCCGGCAACGGTTGTGACCTGGGGACCTGGCAGGGGGTGTATTTGTGGGAACACCGGACGTCCGGTCATCGACGCGGACTTACCCTGACAGTGTTTGGCGAGTAGCTAGTGCTGGACTTGCTGCTTGTTTTCCGCTTCTGCCTTGATATCCAGGTCAGAAATGCGTGGCGCTTCCCCGATCAGTTCCTCGAGGTAGTCTGCCCGTTCCGATAGTTCAGCGATGATATCGTCAGTGGTTGCGTCCTGGCTGTTATCAGCCAGATGATCTGTTTCCTGGTGTTCCACTTGTGACGGTTCCAGTTCTTCATGGCACAGGTGCTGTGCCCCGCTGGCAAGGTGTTCGTAGACGGCGCGGTAACTCTGCGTCATTTCCTGTACTAGTTCCGAGGTGTGCATAAAGTGCCGGCTGACCTGGCCACGATAGTCAGAGAACATCTCGTTAAGCTCGTCAAGCTTGGTTTGCAGCTCCCGGGTACGATTATTCCGGCCGCTAAACAGGTAGGTGGAGATACCACCAATCAACAGTCCGGTCGCGAGGGACAGGCAACCAATTACCCACATGGCCGTTGAAGACTCCATTGTGTACATGGGTTTTTACTCCTGTAATCTGCTGGCTATGAATGCCCGGCTGCCGTATGACCATTGCGGGGCCGGCCGGCTGTTGGCGTGTCATTTTACTGGATATGCGGGCAGCATGACACTGTTACCTGCCCTCAGGGGCTGGCTCGGGTCGTGGCCCGAAAATAGCCGTACCGACCCTCACCATGGTTGCTCCGCTGCGGATGGCTGTTTCAAAGTCATTACTCATGCCCATGGAAAGTTCCTTGAAGTACTCCGCGCCAAACCGCGCGGCACAGGCGTCGCGCAAGTCATGCAATCCCGAGAAATCAATCTTGCGTTCTGTATCCCCTGCATCGCGGCGGCCAATGGTCATCAGCCCGCGCAGGGACAGTCCGGGCAGGCCGGCCTCCAGAAATTCCTCGACAAAAGGATACACGGCATCCGGCAGCAGGCCGAATTTGTCCGGGTCCTTCGAGATATTGACCTGGAGTAGCAGTTTTAATTTGTTGCCGGCCGCAGCGGCGCTGGCAGACAGTTTTCTTGCGAGCTTGATGCTGTCGAGGGTATGCAGCCAGGAAAAGTTGCCGGGTATGTGCCGGGCCTTATTGGTTTGCAGGTGACCGATAAAATGCCACTCCGTCTGCGGGATCGTCATCAGGGCCTGCCGGGTCTGTGCATCCTGCACGGTATTTTCACCGAATACCATCTGGCCTGCATCGATTGCCTGCTGTATGCGTGCATTCGAGTGGTACTTGGATACTGCAATCAGGCGGACAGATCCGGGGTCTCTTCCGGCAGCGGCGGCGGCCGACTCAACCCGGTCACGTATCTCCCGGAGATTGGCCTTGATATCGGGCTCTGTATTTTCCATTTGGCTGTTACCAATTAGTACGGAAGTTAACCGACGACATTGCGCGGGAACCCTGTTTGCCAGGCGGCAATAGTATCGGCCACCTGGTTAATCAGCCGCTGGCGCGCCGTGACGCTGGCCCAGGCGATATGGGGCGTAACCAGCAGGTTCGCAAGGCCGGTATTGAGCAGGGGGTTGCCGTGATGCGGGGGTTCCTCGCTGAGAACATCAATGGCGGCGCCGGCAATCCCGCCGGTTTGCAGGCTGTGCAGCAGCGCCTCCTCATCAACGATACCGCCCCGGGCCGTATTCACCAGGATCGCATCGTGCTGCATCAGTTCCAGTTCCCTGGACCCTATCAGGTTGCGTGTCTCCCTGTTCAGGGGACAATGGAGGCTGACGATATCGGCTGTAGCCAATACGTCATCAAGTGGCGTACGGCCGGGACGCAGCGGGTTGCCTGCCCGTTCGGCAACCAGAATGTGCATACCGAAAGCCCTGCCCACGGCTGCCACGGCCTGTCCCAGTTCTCCGTAGCCGATAATTCCCAGCGTCAAACCTGCCAGTTCCCGGATCGGGTAGTCCAGCAGGCAGAATTCACCGGAATGCTGCCAGCGCCCCTGGCTGACGGCCTCGCGATACTCATTCAGATGCCGTACCAGTATCAATAGCTGGGAGAACACATGTTCGACTACGGACGGGGTCGCATAGGCAGCGACATTACATACCGTAATATTGCAGCGCCGGGCCGCTTCAAGATCAACGTTGTTCGTGCCGGTTGCTGCAATACACACCAGTCGCAGATTTTCAGCCGACTGCAGGTCCTTGCTGTCGAGTCCGGCCTTGTTGCTGATAACAATATCTGCATTCTTTATGCGCTGTCTGATGTCTTCCCGGGCGGTTTCCGGATAGGCGGTCCACCGGCCCAGCACTGACCTGAGCGGTTCAAGATCAAGGTCACCCCGGTCAACCGTATTGATATCCAGGAATACGCCGTGCATTTGATGATCTGGCCGGTACCGGTCAACGTGGTCTGGGCGGGTGCCGGATGATGTCTTCCACATAAACACTGAAATCATTTATCCGGATGTCACGGAAATATTTTTCCAGGGTCAGTTTAACGACCGGGAAGGCGAGATCATCCCAGGGGATCTCATGTTCCTCGAACAGCCTGACCTCGAGACTTTCCGGCCCCGGCGCAAAATCAGCTGCGTGGAGCCGCGCCCGGAACATCATGTAGACCTGGTTGATATGGGGAATACTGAATACGCCGTATAACGCCAGGTCTTCAACCCGGGCACGGGCTTCTTCCCAGGTCTCGCGTGCGGCGGCCTGTATCGTGGATTCACCGTCTTCCATGAAACCGGCCGGCAATGTCCACAGGCCATGGCGTGGTTCAATGGCGCGCCGGCACAATAACAACCGTCCCTGCCATTCCGGGATACAGCCCGCGACGATTTTCGGATTGGTGTAATGGACTGTTGTGCAGGTTTCGCAGACGTAGCGGGAGCGGTCATCCCCCTCCGGTACCTTGCGGGTGACCCGCGCACCACAATTGCTGCAATAGATCATTAGGTCAGTGTGCCACAGGACCGAAAATTACATTCTGCCAGATTCTCTAAATAATGTGGTACTTCCCCTGGTCGAGCGGGTTGCACCTGCTAAGCAAGGTTACTCGAGGCCCAGGGTAATTTCTCAAGACCCGCTGTAAATACGTCCCTGTACGCTCGATGGCCGCATCCCTGCGGCCAACGGTCTTGAGCAATCCCCCTGGCCCCCGAGTAACCGGGCAGGCTATTGCGTTAGGCAATCCGGTGTCCCGGCAGTTTCCTTGTCAGGGACATCGGCTTCAGGGATGAAGCCGTTGAGCGTCCAGGGAGGGACTTGCAGCGACCCCTGGCAAGGGGATTGAAGGGACGGCGGATTCACGCTCGACAGGTGCAACCCACTCGATCAGGGGAAGTACCACATTATTTAGAGAATCTGGCAGAATGTAATTTTC
>JAUVNM010000259.1 GCA_030599705.1 Gammaproteobacteria bacterium | reverse complement strand
GGTTAGGAAGCCAGTCGCTGCTGCGCTTCATGGTATTTTTCCGCAGTCTTTTCGATGACTTCTTTCGGCAGCTCCGGTCCCGGCGGCGTCTTGTCCCAGTCCAGTGTCTCGAGGTAATCACGGATGTACTGCTTGTCAAAACTCGCCGGGCTGCTGCCGGGCGCGTAGCTGTCCGCCGGCCAGAAACGCGAGGAGTCCGGGGTCAGCACTTCATCGATCAGCACCAGCTGGTCGTTGTCGTCCAGCCCGAATTCAAACTTGGTGTCCGCGATAATGATGCCATGCTCCAGCGCATAGGCGGCGCAGATCCGGTAGATCTCCAGACTGACATCTCGCACCTGCGCAGCGAGTTCCGCGCCGAGCAGTTCGACAGTCTTGTCAAAATCAATATTCTCGTCGTGCTCGCCGACATCCGCCTTGGTCGACGGGGTATAGATTGCTTCCGGTAACCGGTCGGCCAGCTGCAGCCCCGCCGGCAACGCAATGCCGCACACACGACCGGTCGCCTGGTAGTCCTTCCAGCCCGATCCGATCAGGTAACCACGTACAATGGCCTCCACCGGCAACGCCTTGAGCTTTTTCACCACAATGGCGCGCCCTTCCACCTGCGCACGCTCCTGCGGGTCCGGCACAGCTTCTTCGAGCGTCATGGTTGCGAGGTGGTTCGGCACCAGGCCCGCGGTGCGTTCGAACCAGAAATTGGAAACGGCGGTGAGCACCGCACCCTTGCCGGGAATCGGGTCCGGCAGAATGACATCGAACGCCGACAGGCGGTCCGTGGTCACGATCAGCAGGTGGTCATCACCCACGGCATAGATATCACGCACCTTGCCGCGGTTCAGCAACGGCAGGCTCTCCAGCCGGCTCTCGTACAGCACCTCTTTCATGGTCTCTGGCTTCCTGTCTGTTCGGGGAAAAGCGGGCATTTTACCCGCCGAAGGGTGTCAGAGCACATTTTCTGCTTATATTAGGAAAAAATGTGCTCTGACACCCTTTTAATTAGTAAAATCGCCCCCCTTCTGCAACAACAACATGGAACAGACTATGAGCACACCACAGGTTGCCATCCTCATGGGCAGCAACAGCGACTGGGACATCATGAAACCGGCAGTCGATATGCTGGAAAAGTTCGGCGTCCCCTTTGAAGCACAAGTCATCTCCGCCCACCGCGCCACCGACATGCTGATCGACTATGTCACCGGCCTGCGTGAGCGCGGCTTCGCGGCCGTCATCGCCGGCGCTGGCGGCGCCGCCCATCTCGCGGGTGTGACCGCGGCCAAGACTACCCTGCCGGTGCTCGGTGTCCCGATCCCCTCGAAATACCTCAAGGGCATGGACTCGCTGCTGTCCACGGTGCAGATGCCCAAGGGTATCCCGGTGGCCACCTTCGCTATCGGTGAACCCGGTGCAGCCAACGCCGCCCTGTTTGCCGTCAGTATAATCGCGGTAACCGATACCGGCATGGCCGACAAGCTGGCCGATTTCCGCAAGGAACAGGAAGAGATGGTGCGCAACATGACGCTGCCGGTGTGATATGACAGCTTGCAAACCCGTGCATGGCCCTGCTATCAAGTACCGCAACTGCGTCGGTAACTGCGCTTGAAACAGTCCGCGTTCTTCAAGTACCTCGGGATTGAATTCAGCCCCGTCAGCCATGCCGAGCGCCTGGTGTCCACGCTCGGCGGGTTTCTGGCCATCCTGCTGATCCTGGTTATTTCCAGCCGGTTTGTCAGCGGCCCCGCTGCAGCACTGATCGTCGCCTCCATGGGCGCCTCGGCGGTACTGCTGTTTGCCGCGCCCCACGGAGCCCTCGGGCAGCCCTGGAATGTGTTCGGCGGCCACCTGGTGTCCGCCGTCATCGGCGTCAGCTGCGCGCGCTACCTGCCCGGCACGACACTGGCCGCGGCCGCGAGCGTGGGCCTGGCCATCGGCGCCATGCACTACCTGCGCTGCATCCATCCGCCGGGTGGCGCCACTGCACTGACGGCCGTGGTCGGCGGCGCAAGCATCCAGGCGCTTGGCTACCAGTACGTCCTGACCCCCGTGTTGCTCAATGTCCTGGTGATTCTCACGGCAGCGGTGCTATTCAACGCCCTGTTTCACTGGCGCCGCTACCCGGCCGCCATGTCCGGCAAGGCACCACTACCCGCGCTGACCGCTGACCCGCACGCTCCCATAAAACATGCCGACCTGGTCTATGCCCTGAGCCAGATCGATTCCTTTATCGATGTCACGGAAGAGGACCTGCTGAGGATCTACAAACTCGCCACCCGGCGCACGCATCCTGGCAACAACGACCCGGACCGTTCCGGCTAGACACCCATGCCCCACCATGCACTGGCCGACCTGGTGTTGGTCATCCATGCCCTGTTTATCATTTTCGTCATCTGCGGGGGGCTGCTGGCGCTGCGCTGGCGGGGGGTTGCCTGGCTGCACCTGCCGGCGGTGATCTGGGCGGTGCTGCTCGAGGGTTTTGGCTGGCTGTGCCCGCTGACACCACTGGAGCAGAGCCTGCGCCAGGCCGCGGGAGGCACTACGTACAGCGGCGGTTTTATCGAGCATTACCTGGTGCCGCTGATCTACCCGGCCGGGCTGACCCGGGAAATCCAGCTGTACCTAGGGGCCACCGTGATTGTCGTGAATATCCTGGTCTACGCGCTGGCGTGGCGCCACTGGCATCGCAGGTCGGGTTAGACGAAATAGCGCTTACTTAAGCTTCCCCACGAGGCGTGGGTCCTACAGGGGATCCCGATCCAAAGCCAGGTAGGACCGGCCCCCCGGCCGGGAATGGTGAGTATTCCTGGCCTTTTGGGCTTAAGTAAGTGCCATTCGGGTTAGACGCTATAATTGCTGGCTCACAAATCAATGGAGATATCTGTGCGCGGTTTTCTGTTACTCCTGTTCGTCAGCCTGTTGATCAGCGGCTGCGCCACCTCGCCGACCGGCCGCTCGCAGCTGTTGCTGTTACCGGAAAGCGAGATGAACCAGATGGGGAAACAGGCCTTCGCCAACCTCAAGGAAGAGACCCCGGTCAATAAACAGACGACCACCAACGACTACGTACAGTGCGTGGCCAATGCCATCACCCGCGAGGTCGGCGGCACTTGGGAAGTCGTCGTGTTCAGGGACGACGCGGCCAACGCGTTCGCCCTGCCGGGGGGCAAAATCGGTGTCAATACTGGCCTGCTGAAGGTCGCGAAAAACCAGCACCAGCTGGCCACGGTCCTCGGTCACGAGGTCTCGCACGTGCTCGCACACCATGCCAACGAACGGGTTTCACAGAGCTTGATCGTGGAACAGGGCCTCAATGTAGTCAGCGCCATCGCCAGCCCGCAGTCGGGTGCCGGCCAGTCGCTCATGGGCATGCTGGGCGTGGGCGCACAGTACGGTATTCTGATGCCATTCAGCCGCATCCAGGAAAGCGAGGCGGACATGCACGGCCTCGACCTGATGGCGCGCGCCGGGTTTGACCCGCGCGAAAGCGTGCAACTGTGGAAAAACATGGCCCGGGCCAACGAGCAGCAGCCACCCGAGTTCCTGTCCACCCATCCGTCCCACAG
>JAUVNM010000138.1 GCA_030599705.1 Gammaproteobacteria bacterium | reverse complement strand
CATGAACATGTCTTTCAGGTTACCGGCCACCGTAATCTCCTCGACGGGATACTGTATCTCCCCGCCTTCTACCCAGAACCCGGCAACCCCGCGCGAATAATCGCCGTTCAGGATATTCACCCCGAACCCGATGACCTCGCTAATCAACAGCCCGGTATCCATTTCCTGGAGCAGGCAGGCCAGGTCCTTCGAGCCGGACTCTACCGTCAGGTTGTGCACTCCGCCGGCATTACCGGTGGTCTCCATGCCGAGCTTGCGTGCGGCATAACTGTCGAGCACGTAGCCCTGCAGCACTCCATCCAGGACAATATCGCGGGCACAGGTGGCCACGCCTTCACTGTCATACGGCGCGCTGCCAAGACCCTTTTTGAGTAGCGGCTGCTCGTGAATATGCATAAACGGGCGGAATACCGGCTGCCCCAGGTGATCTACCAGGAACGAGGACTTGCGGTACAGGTTGCTGCCATTGACCGCACTGATGAAATTACCGATCAGGCCGCGCGCCACGTCGGCCGCAAAAATCACCGGGGCCTGCCGGGTAGACAATTGCCGCGCACCGAGTCGCATTACGGTACGTTCCCCCGCCTTGCGTCCGACGGCTGCCGGGCTGGCGAGATCCAGCGGGTCGCGCGCCACGTCGGCCCAGTGATCACGCTGCATATTGTTGTCCTGTCGACCGACAACGGCGCAGCTGATACTGTGACGGCTGCTTCGATAACCACCGAGAAACCCGTGACTGTTGCCGGTCACCTGCATGCCGGAATAGCTGGACAGTGTCGCCCCCTCGGAATTCTCGATGCGAGTATCAACCTCGCGGGCAGCTGTTTCACACTCCAGGGCAATCTCGATGGCCTGTGTCGCATCCAGGTCCCAGGGATGGTACAGGTCGAGGTCCGGTATCCCGGTTGCCATGCGCTCGGCATCGGCCAGGCCGGCACAGTCATCCTTGCTGGTATAGCGCGCAATATCACACGCCGCATTGACAGTCGCACGAATGCTGTCCGCCTCGAAATCCGCGGTGCTCGCCGAGCCCTTGCAGTGATCAAACCAGACGGTTAACCCGAGACCGCGATCGCGGTTGTATTCCAGGGTTTCGGTTTCGCCCAGGCGTACCGTGACCGAGAGACCCGCATCGATGCTGACGCCGGCATCCACCTGGTCCGCACCAAGCGCACGCGCCTGTGCAATAACATCCTGCACCAGCGCTTCGAGACGGGAAGGTTCCGGGAAACCGGAACCAGGGGTGTGCTTCTGGATTTCTGACATGGCGCAACTCTGTTGGTAAACCGTGGATTCTACCTGTCGCGATTCGGCCGGACAAATCTGCATGGAACCGTTATCCTGAGCACGCCCATGCAAGATACCGAACACGATGACCAGGCGCCGGTCAGCAAGACCCGCCGCAAACGCGAGATGCAAGCCCTGCGGAATCTGGGTGAAGAACTGTTGTCCTTCGATGGGAAAGCCCTGCAGAAACTGGGCCTGCCGGACAAGCTGCTGGAGGCCCTGCACACGGCCACGCGGATCAAGTCACACGGCGCGCGCCGGCGCCAGCTGCAGTATATTGGCAAACTGATGCGCCAGGTGGACACCGCACCGATCGAGGCCGCCGTGCATGCACGGCAGCATCAGGAGACCACCCATACCCGGGAATTTCACCTGCTCGAGAAACTGCGCGAGGCACTCATCACCGGGGGAGATGCCGCGCTGGTCACGGTACTGAAGCATTTTCCAAGGGCCGACCGCCAGCGGTTACGCAAACTGGCCCGACAGGCCGGCAAGGAGAACGTGGACAACCAGCCCCCGAAAGCCTCACGCGCCCTGTTTCGCTATCTGCGGGAGTTGCAGGAAGATTCCGACGTTATGGAATAAAACTATTTTTCCCGACATATCACATAGAGTATTCAGGCAGGTGACTGCCATCCGCACCGGCCGTATTGTAGCGCCTTAATCGGCTTTCGTCCGATCCGCCGGGGGTCCGCTCAATACCTTTCTGCCCGAAAACATGGCGGAAACCAGATTGCCACCTTCGCGCAGCTCGGTTACGACTACTGCCAGGATATGAATCACGGTGAAGGCGAGCAACACATAGAATCCATAGTAATGAACGGTGATAAAGGGTTTACGGAAGGCGCGCATCTCCTCGTAGGCGGCCTCGTCATACATCTCCTTCGCGTAGGGCACAAGCGTTGCCGGATCGACCCCCGGGTTGGCCACCCAGCCGGCAATCCACGCACCGATGGGCGGGTAGAACAGATCCGTGCCCGCCAGTACCAGCCCCGTCACGGCCTGTACCAGTAACAGGAAAAACAGGAGGGTAACTGCGATGCGCCCGAGCGGATTGTGTCCGAGATACTGGCGTGGCCGTCCGGCTTTGAAATCGGCGATGTAACCACGCACCTCATTCATGTAGCCGCGCCCGCCGGGCAGAATCGCCCGCCAGCGTGCATGTGGCCCGCCGATAAAGGCCCAGACCAGGCGCCACGTCAAATTCAGCGCGAGTACATAACCGATCCAGACATGCACGGTCTTTAACAGAATCTTGCCGTCGTTGGTCACTCCAAGCAATTTAGCGTTAAGGATGACCACGCCCACGGCGATCAGCCCGAGCACGCACAGCAAATTGATCCAGTGAAACCAGCGAACACTGGCATCCCAGACGGGATAGGCTTTGAGGGCGGTCATGGTCCTTTACCTTTTTGTGTTTTCAGTGTAAACGCATCCCGATGCTACTCCCTTTCAATCCAGGGCGGCGGAAAATTCACGGACAATATCGCCAGCCCCCTCGATGCGGGTAATGCCCTCGACACTCTTGCCGGCCTGAAAGATGTCCCGGTAACCCGTTCCCTGCAACGAGGCCCGCTTGAGTTTCCAGATCGACTGCAGCGAGTAAAAGGTGCGCATCCAGTGCCGGCTGCGGCGCCCGCGCAGCAGCCATTTGGCCAGCGGGCCGGCGTGCAGCCCCATGCGCCGGATGGTGGGGGTCCCGATCAGGGATACCGGCACGCCGGAAATCTTTTCGCTGAGGACAATATCGTCTTCCCCGGCCTGCAGGATGGCCTGCTTGTAATCATCATGTACACTGCATTCCCGGGTAGCGATAAAGCGCGTCCCGAGCTGCACCCCGGCATACCCGGCACGCATGGCAGCGGCGTACCCATCCGGCCCCCCGATACCGCCGGCACAGATCAGCGGTTTGCCCAGCGGCTGTAACTCGTCCAGCAATTGTTGTGATGACAGGTTCCCCGCATGCCCGCCAGCCCGGTTGTTGACGCAAATGAACCCGTCCACCCCGCCGTCAAGTGCCTTGTCAGCCCATTTCCGGGTAGTCACGTCATGGTACACAGTCACACCGGCCGGCGCGGCGCGCTCCACCACCCAGCGCGGATTGCCCAGTGCCGTGACCAGCAGCGGCACCTGCTCCTCCAGCGCGATGTCCAGCCAGCGCTGCACGCTTTCCAGGTATTTTCCGGAACTGCGCTCGATAATCAGGTTCACCCCGATGGGCTTGTCCGTCAGCCGGCGGATGTACTGCAGGCCGGCACGAAACTCGTAGCCATGCACGTAGCTCAGGCTCAATGGCTGCACAATACCAATACCCCCCGCCTCGGACACGGCAGCCACCAGTTCCGGGTTGGAACACGGGTACATGGCGCCACAGATCAGCGGTACCTCGATGCCCAGTGCCCGGCTGAACTCAGTCTGCATCAGTATCCCGTTCCGGACCGATCAGCCAGCGCGCCTCGACCCTGGTAACAATCTCGCCGCCAGGGTCCGTGATCACACCGGCAAGTGTGACGGTCTGTTCCGTGTCATCAGCCGGGATATTGCAACGGCATTCGGCAGTCAGCCGGCCGCGGGCCTTTTTCCGGTAGTCGATGGAAAAACCGGTGAGGATGCCGCGGGTGTTGTCCGGCAATGAATTCATCAGTGCCAGCCCGGTCACCAGTTCGCCGAGATTAGCCAGCGCCATGGCATGGATGGAATGCAGGTGATTGCGCACCCGGCGCCGGTCCCCGAGCATTGCCACGCAACGCCCCGGTTCCAGTACCTGGACGCGTGCCCCGATACTGCCGCTGTATGGCACGTACGTTCCGAGCGCCCGGCTGAACAGCCACTTGCCACCGGGCAACCGGGAAAACGCGCGCCAATAACGGCGCAGACGGGGACCAATGGAACAAGACACCGGAGCATTATCTCCCGGTTGCCACGCTGGAATACAGACTCACGAGCCCGATAACATCCGGTACAGCACAGCCATCTGCACCAGCATGCGATTGCGCGCCTCGGCAATAACGACACTGCGCGGCCCGTCGAGTATGCGATCAGTGACCGTGACTCCCCGGCGTACCGGCAGGCAGTGCATAAAGCGGCAGCCACTGGCCGCGGGCTCGAACCAGGGCTCATCGACACACCAGTCCCGCAGTTCAAGCTTGCGCTCGTCCTCGACGCGCTGGTTACCGTAATGCTGCACAGATGACCATGAATTGACGTAAATTACCTGGCTGCCCTGCATGGCCGCGGCGCGGTCGTCGGTCTCCGTCAACGAACCGCCGCTTGTTGCAGCCGCCTGGCGCGCCTTGTGCATGACCGTGTCCGGCAGCCCGAAGCCCTCCGGCCTTAATACCGTAACATCCATTCCGCGCATGGCAGCCATATGCACCGTGGCCGCCGGTACTGCCAATGGCAGTGGCTGTGGATGCCAGCTCCAGGACAGCACGAACTTTCCACCATTGGCAGGTATTCCCAGGTCATCCATGGTCTTCCAGTCGGCAAGACTCTGGCACGGGTGATTGATCGCCGATTCCATGTTGATATATGGCGTGTCGACCAGTGCGGTCAACTCGCGGAACTCGCGATCAGCCAGGTCATCATCGAGATTTTCCCGTTTCGCAAACGCGCGAATACCGATGGCGTCGCCATAGGACGCAATCACCGGGACCGCTTCATGAATATGCTCGGCCGCGACACCATCCATCACGATACCCGAGCGCGACTCAAGTCCGTGAATGGACATATTCGGCGCAACGACGAAGGTCCCGCCACCCATGCGCAGCATCGCCGACTGGAACGAGACCAGCGTCCGCAATGACGGGCTCAGGAACAGTAGTGACAGTACCTTGCCCTCCAGTGCACGAGGCTCGGGTTTTTCATCAAGCCTGCGGGCAAGCCCGATCAGTTCCCTGACTTCGGCAGCGCTGAAATCCGCCAGGTCATTAAAACAGTCCATGGTTAGTTCATCTCCTGTTCACTGTGTCTGAATATTGCTACGGATGCTGAAGTGAACATCATTTTAGCCAGCACACATGGAAATTAATACGTATTTTCCTGATCGAGCGGGTTGTACCTGTCGAGCATGAATCCGCCGTCCCGACAGTCTCCTTGCCAGGGTCCGCTGCAAGTCCATGGCCCAGGCCAGCTTCTTGACCGGTTCCCGGTCTCACCTTCTCCCTGGACGCTCAACGGCTTCATCCCTGAAGCCGATGCCCCTGACAAGGAGACTGCCGGGACACCGGATTACCAGACGCAAGAGCCTGCCCGGTTGCTCGAAAGGTGCAACCCGCCCGATCAGGGGACAATACGTATTACTTT
>JAUVNM010000261.1 GCA_030599705.1 Gammaproteobacteria bacterium | reverse complement strand
CTTACCAGCCATGCCATCGAAAGCACCCGCATCAGGCTGGGTGAAGTCAGTGGCGACGGCTGGTCCATCCAGGGTCTGCAGGCCCGCCTCGCGTGGGTTGCTGTTGACGGGGTGGTCCTGCAACTGGAGGCGGAATCCGTAACACTCCCGGCGGCTGCGGGTACTATCACCGGCGTACGGCTCGATTGCCCCGTGGCCGCGGTCACGGCACAGCGGTTCACGTGTGCCGCGGGACAGCTGGTTTTCGATTCCACCGCGCTTGGGCCGCAGCAGGCAGTGATCAGCTTTAGCTACCAGGCCACTGACCGACAGCTTGCAGTTAACGTCGACAAGCTGCGTGTCGATGGCGGCCGGTTGTCCCTGCGTGCCGCCATGCAAGCGGGGACCTGGGACGTCTCATTGCAGGGGGCCGGGGTCAGCCCGGACCGGTTCAGTACACGCCTGGCCGCTCTGAAAGTACTGCCGGCAGCGGTGGAAGGGTCGGGCAGCATCGATTTTACGGCCAGCCTGCAGGGCCATGCGGCTGAGATTGATACGGGCCGGCTGCAGGCGCAGCTCCGCACGGGGGAATTTTCCGATGCCTCGGGAAACCTTGCCGGGGACCGGGTCGACCTGGAAATAAGCGCCGGCCTCAAGCGCGCGGCTGCAAACTGGCAACTGGATGCAACCCTGGCAGCGCGCACGGGGCAGCTGTATATCGATCCCGTGTTTGTGGACCTGGATGCACGGCCCCTGACGGCCGCCGCCCGCCTGGACTGGCAGCCTGGCACGCGCCGGCTGGCCATCCGGTCCCTTGATGTTCAACAGCCCGGTGCGCTCAGCCTGCATGCCAGCGCAGTCATCAACCCGGAACAGGCCGGCCTGGTGGAGTCCCTGGTCGTCGATTTGCGGCAGGGGGAATTACCGGCACTCTATGAAACCTGGCTGCAACCGTGGCTGGGTGACTCGCTGCTTGCTGATTTGAAGACCGCCGGGGGCATCTCGGGACGCCTGCACTGGGACGCCGGCAAGCTTTCCGGGATTTCCCTTGCACCGCAAGGCCTGGGCATCGACGACAACGAGCAGCGTTTCGGTCTCACCGGAATAACCGGTCAGCTGCACTGGGCCCGCGACGGAGTGGCCCGGGAATCTGAACTGCGCTGGGATCACGGCCACCTGTACCGGGTACCGCTGGGTTCCGCGCACCTTGTGGCACTAGCGGATGCGACCACGCTGCAGCTGAGCGAGCCGGCGCGTATCGGGATCCTGGATGGTGAACTGCAGCTTGCCGAGTTCGCGCTTGAATACCCCGATGGTGTCCTGCAGCGCTGGGCGGTGGACGGCAGGCTGACTCCCGTGTCGATGCGGCGGTTGACGCGGTCGCTGGGCTGGCCCGAATTTGCCGGCAAGCTTTCCGGGACTATCCCGGATGTGGAATATGCCGGCGGTACACTGGAAGTGGGTGGTGAATTGCTGGTGCGGGTATTCGATGGCGAGATTACCCTGCGCAACCTGAAACTCGAACAGCCGTTCTCGGTGGTACCGCGGCTCCGGGTCGATGCTCAGGTGCAGGGTCTGGACCTGGAAACGCTGACCCGGACATTTTCCTTTGGCAGGATTGAAGGGCGCCTGGACGGGCGCCTGGACGGCTTGCTGATGGAGTCCTGGCGGCCGGTTGCCTTTGATGCCGACTTCGCCACCCCGGCTGATGATGAATCGCGCCACCGCATCAGCCAGAAGGCGCTGGACAATATCACGAGTATCGGGGGAGGTGGCGTGGGGGCTGCCCTGTCACGCAGCTTCTTGCGGTTCTTCGATGACTTTCCCTATGATCGCCTGGGAATCAGTTGCCGGCTCGAGAACGGCATCTGCGCAATGGACGGGGTGGCCCCTGCTGCAAACGGGTACTATATCGTCAAGGGCCGGCTGCTCCCTCCGCGTATTGACGTAATCGGTTATGCTGACCGGGTGAACTGGGACAGCTTGGTGGCGCAGCTGATCACTGTAGTGGAACGACAAGGAGGACCGTAAATGACAACCATACGATTACCGCTGGCCATGCTGTTGATAGTGTTTGCCGCAGCCTGTGTCACCATCAACGTGTACTTCCCCGCTGAGGCAGCAGAGAAGGCGGCCGACCGAATTATCAGGGACGTGTATGGTGAAGAACCGGCCGAGCCGCAATCATTCAACGGGCTGCAGCGCATGCCGGGATACCAGGGACATGCCCTGCTGGACTGGTTGATTGCACCTGCGCATGCCGGGGCCGATATCTCCGTGGATACACCGGCGATCCGGCAGCTCAAGGCCGGCATGGAAAAACGTCATAAAAAACTGGCGCCGTACTATGATTCGGGCGCCGTCGGCATAACCCAGGACGGCCAGCTCGAGATCCGTGATCAGAAGCTGGTGCCGTTGAAGGAACGCAAGGCCGTGAAACAACTGGTCTCGAAGGAGAACCGCGACCGTGTCGCCCTGTACCGGGAGATTGCCAAGGCCAATGAGCACCCGGAATGGGAAGCGGAAATCCGGGGGATCTTTGCGCGGCGCTGGGTGGACAATGCGCGCAGCGGCTGGTGGTACATGAACAAGAGCGGCAACTGGAAGCAGAAGTAGCACTACCCGTGAACCTGTTCGTTTTTGACATCGAGACGGTTCCCGATGTGGCATCCGGCAGGCTGTTGTATGGCCTCGATGACCTGGACGACAGCAATGTCGCCCAGGTGATGTTTCACAAACGCGCGGAGGAAAGCGGCGGCTCCGAGTTTCTGCGCCATCACCTGCAGCGGATCGTGGCGATTTCCGTGGTGCTGCACACCCCCGACAAGTTCAAGGTCTGGTCGCTGGGGGACCCCGACTCGCCGGAGGCCGAACTGTTGCAGCGGTTTTTCGACGGCATCGACCGCTTTACCCCGACACTCGTGTCCTGGAACGGTTCCGGTTTCGACCTGCCGGTGATCCACTACCGCAGCCTGCTGCACGGGGTGGTGGCGCCGCGCTACTGGGATACCGGGCATGACGACAAGAACTTCAAGTGGAACAACTATCTCAGCCGCTTTCACGAACGCCATACCGACCTGATGGACGTACTGGCCGGCTACCAGCCGCGTGCGGCCGTGCGCCTGGACCAGGTGGCCACCATGCTCGGATTTCCCGGCAAGATGGGGATGGACGGCAGCAAGGTCTGGGACCATTTTCTTGCCGGTGATATCGAAGGTATTCGCAACTACTGCGAGACCGATGTGCTGAATACCTGTCTCATCTACCTGCGTTTCCAGTTAATACGCGGGCAGCTGGATAACAAGGCATATGACAAGGCCTGTCAGCAGCTGCGTGCTGCATTGCAGCAGGAAGCCAAGCCGCACCTGGATGAATTTCTGCTGCATTGGCATACGGATTGATTGCTGCAATGGAACAATCACATTGTCATCCCCGCGCACATCGTCATCCCCGCGCAGGCGGGGATCCATGCACACAGGTCTGTCAATAACTGCAGATATCTCTTGCAATCACGATTCGGACTTTCTTTTTTAACTACAGTGTTAATGGATCCCCGCCTG
>JAUVNM010000120.1 GCA_030599705.1 Gammaproteobacteria bacterium | reverse complement strand
GCCGGCCAACATCTTTCCGGTCATGGTAGTCACCTCACTGGGCAACACCCAGTCCGACACCATTATGAGTGGCGTCATTTATTTTCTGGTACACGGCGACTGGCCGCTGGCGCTGATTATCTTTATCGCCAGCGTACTGGTACCGTTGCTCAAGATGACCGCTCTGACCTATTTGTTACTATCGGTACAGCGCAAATCACCGCTACGAAAACAGCAACGTACGAAACTCTATCGGGTGACCGAAGTGGTCGGCCGCTGGTCGATGGTCGATATATTCGTGGTCGCACTCATGGTCGCGCTGGTGCAGTTCGGCAACCTGGCCACCATAGACCCGGGTATCGGCGCCATTGCCTTCGCCGCGGTCGTGGTACTGACCATGTTCGCGGCCATGCGATTCGATTCCCGGCTTATCTGGGACCATTAGGACACCAGGGGAGACATCAATGGCTGCACCCAACGAACCGGCTATCCCTGAAAATATCTCCGAGGCAGTTGTGGATGCCGAAAAGAAGGGTTTTCCGGTGGTATGGCTGCTGCCCCTGGTTGCTGTCCTGATCGGTGGCTGGCTGATATTCAAGACCATTTCCGAGAGAGGCCCCGAAATTGTGATCAGTTTCAAGACGGCCGATGGCATCGAGGCCGGCAAGACCAAGATCAAGTACCGTGATGTGACCATCGGTACAGTCGATAATGTCACCTTCACGGAAGACCTGTCGGACGTTCTGGTCACGACAACCATGGAAGCCGGGGCCGACCGCTACCTGACCGAGAATACCCGCTTCTGGGTGGTGCGGCCGCGCTTCGGCGCGCGTGAAGTCAGCGGCCTCGGCACCCTGCTCAGCGGCGCCTACATTGCCATGGAACCAAGCGAGCAAGGCCAGCATAGAAAACAGTTTGTCGGCCTGGAAAGACCGCCCGTTCTCCTGGCGGACAAGCAAGGCACCAGCTATCACCTGCACACGAAAAAACTCGGTTCCCTGTCAATCGGCTCACCGGTCTATTTCCGGCAGTTCGACGTCGGTGAGGTTACCGAATACCAGCTTTCCGACGATCACAGCCAGGTGGAAATCGGTGTTTTTATCGAATCGCCGCACGACCAGTACATCCAGGAGGGCACCACCTTCTGGAAAGCGGGCGGCATCAGTCTGTCAATGGGTTCAGACGGCGTGAAGCTGGAAATGGAATCCCTGGTGTCCGTAATCAGTGGCGGTATCGCGTTCGAGACCCTGCCCGAGCTTGCAGACTCCCCGCGCGCGCAAGCGGGCACCGTGTTTGCCCTGTATGATAATCACCTGAAAAGCCTGGAACGTCCCATCACGGTGACCCACACGTTTGCACTCCGTTTCGACGGTTCAGTACGGGGTCTCGGCGTCGGTGCGCCTGTGGAGTATCGTGGTATTCGGCTCGGCACAGTCAAGGCCATTGAACTGGGACTGGATCCAAACAAGCAAGGTGTCACAGTCCCCGTAGTACTTGTCGACCTGGAACCACAGCGCCTGGCCTCCTTCAGGGATATTGATCGCCCCGGGGCCGAACAACAAGATCAGCAGAAGTTCGAGGAACATTTGGTACAACTGATTGAACGGGATGTCAGGGAAAAAGGCATGCGCGCCCGCCTGCTGCCCGGCAACCTGATCACCGGGCAGTTATTTGTTGACCTGGATTATTTCCCGGATGCGGAACCGGTCAAGCTGGTCCGGCAGAGTGAATATCCGGAGATACCGACTTTGCCCAATCCGCTGGCAGGCATCCTTGCCAGCTTTAACAAGGTCCTCGACAAGCTCGAGGCCGCCAAGACGGAGGACACCCTGGAAAACCTGAACACACTGCTGGTCTCGTCCGATCAGCTGGTGTCAACGCTGGGCCAGAATGCCCCGGCGCTGACAGCTGAATTACAGGCAACGCTGGAAGAGGCCCATGCCGCACTGGCCTCGCTAAAGGCCGCAACCTCGGCCGAGGGTGAAATCGGTAACGAGTTGTACATCGCCCTTACCGAGATCTCGGCAGCCGCACGTTCCATCCGGGTAATGTCCGAGTACCTGGAGCGTCACCCGGAAGCCTTGCTGAAAGGCAAAGGCGGTAACCGTTAAGGATCAGCCCATGAAAAATAGTTACTCCTTGCTGCTGCTTGTCCCGGTAGTATTGCTGGCTGGTTGTCTTGGCAACCCGAGCAAGCCATCCGAGTTCTATGTACTCAGTACCCACCCCGGCACACCCGTGAACAGCACGCTGGCAGAGGACGCAGTGTCACTCGGACTCGGGCCGTTGACCCTTCCGGAGATCTACGACCGGCCGCAAATCGTAACCCGCAGCGAGGACAACCGGATTACCCTGGAGGAATTCCACCGCTGGGGCGGCGACCTCAACAAGGACCTGGGACGGGCGCTGGCAGGCAACCTGATGTCCCGGCTGAATACCGACAGGATCGTGCCCTATCCGTGGTCCAGGCGCTACGACCCCGATTTCCAGGTAACCGTCCGCCTGTTCCGCTTTGATGGCGTACTCGGGGAAAATGCATCCCTGGAGGGAATCTGGCGTGTGCTGGATACCAACAAGGGCTGCGAACTGGCCGCTAACCGGTTTACCTTCGTAGAAGAAACCGATGGACCGGGTTACCCGGCACTTGTCAGTGCCATGAGCCGGGCGGTCGCCGCCTTGAGCCAGGATATTGCGGAACAGATTGCCATCATCGAACCGGGCTGCCCGGAAAGTCAGTAGGACCGGCCCCCGGCCGGGAATGCTATTCCCCGCGGGGCGCGGGTCCTACACTCATTTCATTGGATACTTCTTGAACATCTCGGTAACGGCGTAATCCAGTCGCTGCCGAACCACGGTACTATCGGATTGTTTACCGATATCACCCGCCGCCACACCAACCCAGAGCCGCACCCGGGTTTTGGCATCGGCAAGCACGACCAGCAGCGCTCCCTTGGGAATATGTTGCAGGGTCTCCGCCCCTTTTTTCGGATCCTCGCGCAGTTCCATTGAAAGCATTTCAATCCCGGCAACAAAGGTCACCACCATGTCCGGGTTATCGGTTACTGCTGTCATCCCGTGCTTCGCCAGTTCACGTTCGACCAGGCGTGTCACTTCGGCATCCGAATCAAAATCCGGTGGCTCCCACTGTCCCAGCGGATCATTCACAACCTGCGCAGTATCCAGCCAGGCGTATGTCCGATAGCGACCGAGGTCGACTCCCGGCCGCTGTTTGGCCGTCACCTCGATGTCCTTCGTAATTTGCGATGCGCAGGCCGTTGCCAGCAGGCACACCAGCGTTATCAGAATTACGGATTTAAAGTTATTCATGCTGTAGGTCGGTCCATGTATCTGTAGGAGCGAGGCATGGCGTTGCTGACTAGCGTTTTTCGTCCGGCACGCCTTCCGGCAGTGCGTAGGCAGAGGCCACCGTGACCTCCCCCAGCCAGATTGCCCCACCACCGACACGCCCGATGTCTGCCATTTCATAGATGTAATCAAACAGTGCGTCCGCCTCGGCTGCCGGCACCACCACATCCACCTTCCTGACCAGTGTCGGCTCGGGCAGGTCACCATACCTGGTATCCGCATCCGCCAGTACCTCCAGACCGTAGCAACTGACACTGTTGGCCGTATTGATTTTTATCTCGTTACGCAAGGCGCGCATCAGCTTCTTGTCGCTGCCATCATCCGGCAGCACACAGCTGATCAACTTGTATTGACTGGCAGTTGTCATGGGCACATGTAAATTTATTACACCAATATATACAATATGTTATGGATTATTTTTCATGCGTTGCATTATACTTTCCGGTATATAGGTCGCGGCCTTTTCCAATGGCGTCGCGTAGATAAATCCCCTGCCCGGCGTATCGAGGCCGGCTGCCCGATAGATCGTATCGAATACCAGGTCACGCTGCTCGTTGGAGACCAGCACGCTGATGACATCCTTTTCTGTCTCTACCGCGACCCCGAGTATGCCGAGCCGTTCGCGCACCCCGGTCCCGCGTGCATGGTGGCCGATGGCACCGGCGGTTGCACCGGCATCACGCGCCGCCTTGAGTATGTCTTCAGACAGACCGACCTGCACAACCACGGTCAGCAACGACACGTCGGTCAGGTACGTTATATTATGGTCGCTCATAGCAGCGCCTGCGCCTCCTGTTTACTTGATGCTGGTACCGCATGCAGTGCGGCCTCGGTTTGACTCCTGGCCTTGTGATGTGACCAGAGCCCGGTGATCATCACCGTGATAATCGGACCGATGGACGCCATGCACAGGATCCCGAAACCTTCCACGGCATGGGTGGCATTACCAAAGCCAATACCCATGGCCAGTACCAGCGGCACGGTAATCGGCCCCGTGGTGACACCGGCACTGTCCCAGGCCACGTTCACGAACTCCTCCGTGGAAAAAAATGTCAGTACCAGCGCCAGCAAATATCCGGGCAAAATCAACCAGACCAGTGGCAGGTCGAAGATCAGCTTGGCCAGTCCAAGCGCAATCCCGCAGCCAACACCGATGGACACGGCATTGATCAGGGTCTTCTTTTTAAAGACACCATTGGTCAGATTCTCTGTCGTTGTTCCCAGCGCGTTCAGCGCCGGCTCGGCCAGCGTGGCGCCAAACCCCAGCACCCAGGCAAACGCCAGTGCGAGTGTCAGACCGACCCCGTACAGATAGAGGGGTGATGCCGGCTGACCGGAAACCTCCATGAACGCGGTTGGCACCAGTCCGCCGGCGTTGGCGCCCAGCATTGACAGGCCGTAGGTCAGTCCAAGATTGAAGATGATCATCCCGATAACGGCGAGGGTGATGCCGTAAATGATCTCGCCCTGGTTCGCGAGCTGCTCGCGCAGCACCACCTTGAAGATAAAGAACAGGAACAGCACCAGCGGCAGGATGGCACGTACCCCGAGTACAATTTCCACGCCGGGACTGATCTCGTACCAGGGAAGCACCGTTGCCTGTGAGGAATCGGCAGCAGCCTGCGCAGCGGCAATGATCTCTTCCGGGGTCACGGCCCAGGAAACGTAGATGCACAACAGGAGTACCCCGATAATCGGGAACAGGGAGGCCAGGGTGACAATACCGAAGCCGGACAGACCGGAATCACCCTTGCCGGCAGCGGCGGCGATGCCGATGCCCAGTGACAGCACCAGCGGCACGGTCACCGGGCCGGTGGTCACGGCGCCGCAGTCCCAGGCCAGGCCGATGATCTTCCAGAGTTCCGAATCGAACGCACTGTAAATCGTCAGCGCCAGCACCGGCACAAGAGCGAGGTAGATCAGTGGCTTCAGACTCCAGCCGTACAAAAACCGCAGCGTGCCAACGACCGCTGCCAGGCCGACACTGGCGCCAACCACCAGCACCAGGACATCGGACCACTGGTTGAGCAGTGCGAACAGGTACGGCGCGCGCTCGACCGAGACATTCTGACCGGCCGCCTTCAATGCCCCGATGGCCGGCTCCGCAAAGGTCACACCGATGCCCAGCAGCAAGGTGATAAACAGCACCAGCGGCAATGGTGATTTGCGCGGCAGGTTACTGCCGATGACCGTGCCGAATGGCATCAGGCCCAGCTTGAGTCCTTCCATGAAGAACATCAGCCCGACAATGACGGCAAACAACCCCCCGGTGATGAGCCACGAGTCCTCTACCATCTGCTGCAGAAACAGGATCTGGAACAGGGCCAGGTACAGGGCCAGCGGCACCACCGCCCGGATCTGCTCCATGAAACGCACGGACACATAGGGCTGCAGCAGCTTAACAGCCTCGGTTACTGTCAGCTTGATGCGCCGGGGGGCGCAGGGAATGAGGTTATTGTCGGCGTCCCGACCGGGCTTCATAACCAGGTCGTTGAGGCTGACTTCATTGCGCCCGGCCGTCAGCAGCCGCTGGAAGTCACCAAACCGGAACGTTTGATCAGTCATTCACCCTGTTCCCCATAACCGGTTTACCCGTCAACAGCACTGATTAAGAAATATGCCCACTGTAGGAGCGAGCTTGCTCGCGAACTGGTTCTTTCCCGGCCACCGGATTCGCCAGCAAGCTGGCTC
>JAUVNM010000312.1 GCA_030599705.1 Gammaproteobacteria bacterium | reverse complement strand
TGGCCTCCTTTGCGAAGGCCGGGAAGGTGGCCAATACGACCTGGGAGATTCCCCAGAACGCGGACAAACCAACAATCGAGAGCCAGATGGTTCTGTTCGCCAGGATCGTGCCGAGATTGTCCCGCAGATAATGGCCCCTGCTGTACTTGTTCCAGTCGAAGTGCAGTTCGGTCGCAGCAACGCCACCGGCAGGCAGTCGCAGGGCAGACATCAATTGCAGCACTGCGCAGACCACCAGTACCCAGCCAAGCGGCGCAATTGCCTGCAGCAGTTGCGACTCGTTTTCATAGTTCACCCCGGCCAGCCCCCGTTCAAACAATACCGAAAAGGCGAAGATGCCAAACAGAATAGCTACAATGGTGACCGCCTGTACGACGGCATTGGCAGTGGTCAGTTGCTCCTTGCCCGCCAGTTCCTTGATGTAGCCGTACTTTGATGGTGAGTAGAAGGCGCTTTGCACCGCCAGCAGAAAGGTCATGGCGAAGGATAAATAGAACCAGCCAAGGTAGTAGGAAAGGGTGATCAGCAATGTCAGCCCGACGGCAGCGGCAGCGCTGACTTTCATGATCAGGGGTTTCTGATGTCTGTCGGAAATATAACCGGCGGGGGAGAAGAGCAGTATGAACGGCAGCAATATCAGGCCGTTCACGATGGCCGTCAGGATGATCTGGGTCTGGCCATCATAGATCTTGAAGACCGTATTCTGGATCAGGATCTTGTGTCCCAGATCGACAAAGGCGTTCAGGAAAATAACCAGGATAAACGGGATGAACCCCGTTATTTTGAACAGTTTGTTCATGGGTGGTGCCCTGTGCAGTTCTTGTTGCGGTGGAGTGTACTACTAATGGTGTCAGAGCACATTTATCGCTAATATAAGGAGAAAATGTGCTCTGACACCATATTGCTCGATGTTTCGGTTACACTTCACCAATATTTTATTCCAGAGTTTGCCGCATGAAGTTCACCATCGACGAGTTCCGCGCCTGGCAGAACAAGAGCATTACCCTGCTGGGGATGTCCGGGGTGGGCAAGACCTACCTGTCGATGCTGCTGCGCGACCATAACTGGTTTCACTACTCGGGCGACTACCGCATCGGTACCCGTTACCTGGACGAGCCGATCATGGACCTGATCAAGCAGCAGGCGATGCAAATCACGTTCCTGCGTGACCTGCTGCGCCGCGACTGGATCCGCATCCGCAACAACATCAAGGTGCACGACCTGGGGCCGGTGCTGAGTTTTGTCGGCAAGCTCGGCGATCCCGAGCGCGGCGGCGTCCCGCTGGATGAATTTTCACGGCGCCAGGCACTGTACCGCCAGGCGGAGATCGCGGCCATGCAGGACGTGCCCGAGTTTATCCGCAAGGCGCACGAGATTTACGGTTACGACAACTTTGTCAACGACGTGGGCGGCAGCCTGTGTGAACTTGACGAGCCGTCCGTGATCGGCCTGCTGGTGCAGCATTCGCTGATCCTCTACATCCGGGTGACCGAGAAAGCCGAGGAGGAGGCCCTGATCAGTCGCGCCCGGAGCAGCCCCAAGCCGCTGTATTACCGCCCCGAATTTCTCGCGGAGCAGCTGCAGCAGTACCTCGAACTGCGCGGGCTGGAGTATGCGGCCGAGGTGGATCCGGATGATTTCTGCAGCTGGGTGTTCCCGCGTCTGTTCCATTCACGCGTGCCGCGCTACGAGGCCATTGCACGTCCGCATGGCTATACCGTGACCTCGCACGAGGTGGCGGCGGTGCGTGACGAACAGGACTTTCTCGACCTGCTGGAAAACGCCATTGCCCGTAATACGGACGAGCGCTAGCGCGCATGCCGATTGTTGCCCACAATGAGCTGCCAACCTTCCAGCGCCTGCAGCAAGAAGGCCAGACCATACTGGCACCGGGCCGGGCCCGTGATCAGACCATCCGCGAGTTGCACATCGGTGTGCTGAACATGATGCCGGATGCGGCACTGGCTGCGACCGAGCGCCAGTTTTTCCGCCTGGTGGGGGAGAGCAATCCCATCGCCCAGTTCTACCTGCACCCGTTCACGTTGCAGGAGCTGCCGCGCGGGGATCAGGCGCGGGCGCACATCGAGCGCTACTACGATTCCTTCGAGCAGATCTGCGCCGAGGGTTTGGATGCACTGATCATCACCGGGGCCAATGTCAGCCATCCCGACCTGTCACAGGAAGCCTTCTGGGAGCCGCTGCGAGCGGTGTTCGACTGGGCGCAGGAGAATGTAACCTCGGTGTTGTGTTCCTGCCTCGCCACGCACGCGGCGCTGCAGTTCCAGCATGGTCAGCAGCGCCGCGCACTGCCAGCCAAGTGCTGGGGCGTATTTCCGCACCGGGTGATCCGGAATACACATCCGCTGGTCAACGATGTCAATACGCAGTTCGACGTACCGCATTCGCGTTTCAACAATATCAGTGCTCAGCAGTTTCAGGAGGCCGGTCTGCATGTGCTGGCGGAAAGTGCGGAGGCGGGCGTGCACCTTGCCGTCAGCGGAGACGGGTTCCGCGTCGTCTATTTCCAGGGACACCCGGAGTACGACACCGTGTCCCTGCTGAAGGAGTACAAGCGCGAGGTGCAGCGCTTTGCCACGGGCGAGCGCAGTGCCTATCCGCCGTTTCCGGAAAACCACTTCAGGCCCCGCGAGCAGGCCATTCTCAACGAGTACCGCCAGCGTCTGGCCACGGCGCTGGCAGCGGGTAACCCGGCTCCCGAATTCCCGGAGCAACTGGTCGCCGGGCACATCGACAACACCTGGCACGATACCGCCGAGGGTATCGTCGGCAACTGGATCGGCCTGGTCTACCAGCTGACCCACGAACAGCGCAACCTGCCCTTCATGGAAGGAGTGGACCCGGACAACCCGCTCGGCCTCAAGGTCTCGCCCGGCTTCTACCGCTCGCAGTTTGCCGACGGCGTCGAGACGCCGGTGCTCTGCCTCACGGCG
>JAUVNM010000042.1 GCA_030599705.1 Gammaproteobacteria bacterium | reverse complement strand
TGGACATTGCGGCCAGCCACTCGGCACCGCTGCTGGACCAGTTGCCGGAAACCCTGCTGCCGCTGCTCGTGATGCAGCAGGTACTGGCCGTCACACTGGCGGAAATCGCGGCAGCAACCGCCATATTCCTGTCAATCGACCTGGCATTTTCCTGGTTGCGGGACTGGTCACACCGCTTGTAAAAGGGGTCAGGCTGGAATGGCACTTACTTAAGCGAATTGTAGGGTCGAATTCATTCGACCGGCAGTATGCTTCACAGGATTGGCCGAATAAATTCGGCCCTACATCAGGAGAATAGCCGCTTAAGTAAGTGCCATTCGGGTCAGGCTGCCGAGTGCAGGTGGTGCAGGGTGATCTCCGGCGGACAGTTCAGCCTGACATCGACGACACAGGCCCCGGAACCTGCCGAGGTATACCCCGCCAGCCGGTGATACTGCCATGCGCCGGAACAATATTCCCGTGGGCAAGCGGCATTGCAGGACAGGGGGAACCCGCCCGGCAGACAGATCTGGCCGCCATGGGTATGGCCACACAACATGGCATTGAAACCGGCATGCGCGGCATGCCGGTAAATCTCGGGGGAGTGCGCCAGCAGGATGGAAACGGCATCCTCCGGGATCTCGTCGGCAGCCTTTTCAAGGTTATCGGCACGGTAATAATGCGGGTCATCGATACCGGCCAGGTAAAGCTGCCCGCCATCACGCTCCAGCACCACGTATTCATTCAGCAGCATGCGGATCCCGAGGTCCTCCATGCCGGGAACCATGGTAATACTGTCGTGATTACCCAGTATGGCGTACACCTCACCTTCCAGGTGGGTACGTACCATGCGAATGCCATCCAGTGCGGCATCACAGGGACCCCAGGTGTTTGCGCGGTAATCACCGGTCAGCACACACAGTTCGTAGTCGACCCCGCGTACCGCATCAATCAGTGCACGGGGAAAGTCGGCTGCCATATCCAGGTGCAGGTCCGAGATCTGCAGGATGGTATAGCCCTCGAATGCAGCCGGCAGACCGGCAATATTAATCCGGTTATGCCGGACCTGGATGCGGCGTGCATTGCGTTTGCCGCGCCCGTGCAGCAGTAGCAGACGCAGGCTGTTGCGGATCAGCGCATGCACTGAATACCAGTTCTCGATATGAAAGAAATTCCGGCCCTGACCAAACACCTTGCGCTCGTAGTCTTCCTCGATACCGAGACGCTGTTGCAGGTGAATGATGCCGACCCGCTGCCTGAGCCGTTCAAATATCGGGCTATCTTCGATCCTGGCAGTCATCTCGACCTCATCATTTCAGACACGAGCGGTACATTTCCAAATAATACGCCCATCAAGGGGCCGGTCATACCTGCCCGATTTGTTATAGCGGCAGGTCTTTGCTACGTTTGCCAAAGGGGTCCACACTTATCGGCACACTCCCGGACTGGCTACTCAACGAAGGAGGTCGGGCATGAACCTGGAAAAAGTGGTCTTTGCTTTCTTTATCGTACTGGCGCTGACGCTGAATTTCGGCTTTTTTCTCGGGAGTCTGGACGATCCCAACCACCATAACGTCTACGAGCTGTATGCCGCCCTGGTGGTCAGCCTGATTGCCACCGTGATGAAATTTGGCGACCGGGCCCATATCGGCGCCGTACTGCTGGCAACCAGCCTGGTTGCCGACCTGCAGCTGATTGCCGCGGTCATCATCTGGGGTGTCACGGTATACGGGATGGAAACCGGGCTCACACCGCCGATCATGGCAAGCATTGTATCCCTTTCCGGCGGCGCCCTGCTGGCAAACATCATTTCCGTCGTCATCCTGGTTACTGAAACGGTGATGTTCCGCCGCTAGCCAGGGCCATGCACAATCTCGTTTACCTGTTGCTGCGGCGCATGCGGTTGCCATTGATTATGGTAATCCTTGCGTACGCAATTTCGGTCCTCGGGCTGGTGCTGATACCCGGCGTCGACGACCAGGGCAATCCATGGCGCATGGACTTCTTCCATGCGTTCTATTTTGTCAGCATCCTGGGCTCCACCATCGGTTTGGGTGAAATCCCCTACCCGTTCACGGACGCGCAGCGCCTGTGGACCATGGTGGCCACCTATACCACGGTCATCGCCTGGCTGTTTGCCATCGGTTCCCTGTTCGCGCTGTTTTCGGACCCGGGATTCCGGCGCATCCTGTCCTACACGCTGTTCACCCGTGCCGTGCGTGGTATCCGTGAACCGTTCTACCTGGTATGCGGCCTGGGTGACGCCGGGCACCTGCTGGTCCACGAACTCGCCGGGCACTGCATCCGTACAATCGTGATCGACAATCAGGAAAACCGGATTCAGGCACTGCAGCTCGAAGACCTGCGGGTCTATGTTCCGGCGCTGTGTGCCGATGCCGCGGATGCAGCCACACTCCGCGCCGCCGGGGTTAACAGCCGGCACTGCAAGGGTGTCATCGCCCTGACCGACTCGGACCCTACCAACCTGACGATTGCGATTACCAGCAAGCTGATCTCGCCGGAACTGCAGGTGATATGCCGGTCAGAGTCACATGACACGGAAGCCAACATGGCCTCGTTCGGTACCGAGCATATCATCAACCCCTACGACACCTTCGCCCGGCGCTTTGCGCTAATGCTGAAATCACCCAGCATGTTCCTCGTGAATGAATGGCTCACCAGTATCCGGGACGCACCGCTAAGGGAATTCACCGCCCCGCCCAAGGGCACCTGGGTGATATGCGGTTATGGCCGGTTCGGCAAGGCGTTGCAGAAAAGCCTGTCCTTCGAAGGGATACAAACTGTCCTGATCGAATCCGATGTAGAGAGAACCGGCGCGCCGGAGGGTGTGATCGAGGGTCGCGGCACCGAAGCCATCACCCTGTACGAGGCCGACATCGAAAACGCAGACGGTATTATTGCCGGCACCGATGATGACTCCAATAACCTGTCCATCATTATTACCGCCGTTGACCTGAACGAAGAACTGTTTACGGTGGGCCGCCAAAACCGGCGCAGCAACGATGCCATTTTCAGTGCAGCGGGGCTGGATGTCATCATGCAACCGGGAACCATCATCAGCCAGCGTATTGTCGCCCTGCTGACCACGCCCCTGCTGACGGACTTCCTGCGGCTGGCCGGACAGCAGGGCGAGGAATGGGCCAATATCCTGGTGAGCCAGGTGGTCGGCGTGCTGACCGACCGGCCGCCGGACTCGTGGACCATCAGAGTCGATGCAGAACAGGCCCCGGCGCTGCTGGAAATGTTCCGCAAGGGCAGTGATGTCACCATCGGCATGCTGTGTACCGACCCGCGCGACCTGACCGTGACACTACCCTGCGTGCCGCTCTACCTGCAGCGTGCTGCAGACGAAATCCTGTTACCGGGGAATGACTGCGTGTTGCAGCCGGGCGACCAGGTACTGTTCTGCGGCCGCCAGGACACCGGGACCTACATGCGCTGGACCATGCATAATTTTAACGCACTGAATTTTATTTCCACCGGCGAGGACCGGCCCAGCGGCTACCTGTGGCGCTGGCTGGCGGAACGCAACGCCTCCCGGTAGCTGGCATGGTTGCTGCATGCATTAGTGTTGATTCCAACTGATTTGCCACCGCTATCACTTCAAGCGGGGGAAAGGAGGCATCAACATGAAAACGCTGGAACTGCAATTGGTCACGGTCGGACTTGAGAATGGTGAACAGGGCGTATTTGTCGGCTGGCCGCTGATTCCCGAGAAAAACGTCGAAAACAGCAGCCAGGTAGAGAAAATCTGGTTCTCCAATGTACAGGCAATCCCGGATTGCCTGACCATGGAGCAACTGATGGAACTGGTCCGCAAGCAAATCAGCGACTGCACCGCCGCGGTCCAGTAACCCCGCTCGCGGAACACCGGGTAGCGCGCCGGCACCCGGAAGATGGGGCACAATGTGCCCCTGTGCGTCACCATCTGCCGGTAAATCAAACTCCCTGATTTACTGCGATACGACCAGCTTGTAGTTGATCACAGCCAGGCAGGCGGCCTCGGAAGCCAGGTCGGCCCGGGTCAGGGGATGGACCTCCAGCCAGTCTTCCGGCAGATCAAGGGTAATCGCATTTTTGCTGACCTCGATGCCGATCTCCGGTAACTGCACATCCGACCGCCCGCGATTGAGTGTCACTGCAAGCCGCAACAGAATCGCCAGCCGGATTGCCTGCCGGGACCAGCGTTTCGGCACTGACTTGAAGACATCGGCCGGAAATTTGCGCCGGTGCGCACGTACCAGGACAGAAAGCAATGTTTGTTCCTGCTGCGAAAAACCCTGCAGGTTGGCATTACGGATAATGTACTCACCGTGCTTGTGGTGCTGGTTGAAAGCAACCATTTTGCCACTTTCATGCAACTCGGCCGCCCAGGCGAGCATCTGCTCCAGCTCCGTATCACCCAGTTTCCAGCCATCGGCCACCATGCGGTACAGCTGCAAGGCAGTCTCCCGTACCCTTGCTGCCTGCTCTGCATCTCTGCCGCTCCGCTCCGCCAGCACGCACACACTGTGTTCACGGATATCCTCGTGCTGGATACGGCCCACCAGGTCATAGAGCAGGCCTTCACGCAAGGCCCCGCTCGACACCCGCATGGTATCGATCCGGAATGTGCTGAACACGGCACGGAGAATCGCGATTCCGCCGGGGAGCACCGGCTTGCGGTCATCATCCAGCCCCTTGAGGGACAGTTTGTCAATGCGTCCGGCCTCCAGCAGCGCCTTTTTTATCTGCTTCAGCGCAGACTTTGACACGACCCCCTCTTCCTTGCACCAGTTGTTTTCGAAGGCGATACGGGCCGCTGCCTTGATGGTTCCCGAAGCACCCAGCGCCGTATCCCAGTAATCCTGCAGATACAGATTTTCCACCGGTTCCAGCTCCTGCCTGGCACGAGTTTCTGCTGCCGCCATCGCCTTGTCACTGACTTTTCCGTCAGCGAAAAACTGCTGGCTCAAACCGACACAACCCATATAGAAACTGTTCATGCGGCCGGCATCAAGCGCCTCGCCAAGTATCAGCTCGGTACTGCCGCCACCGATATCAATGACCAGGCGCCGGCCATCATCACTGCCCCGTGACCTGGCAACACCAAGATAGATCAGGCGCGCCTCCTCAACACCGGAGATAATATCGATGGGATGTCCAAGGGCCTGTTCCGCCTGCGCCATGAAACCGGCTGCATTGTCGGCCGCGCGCAAGGTATTGGTGCCAACGGCGCGCACGTCTTCCGAATCCAGTTCGCGCAGCCGCTGCCCGAAACGCCGCAGGCAGGCCAGCGCGCGCCATTGGGCATCGATGGAAAGCAGCTGCCCGTCACCCAGTCCCTCGGCCAGCCGAACCATTTCCCGGTGGCGATCGACGACGCGCAATACCCCGTTTTCGAGACGCGCAACAATCATATGAAAGCTGTTGGAACCGAGGTCAACAGCCGCGACAACCCGTGCATCCGACTCCGACGGGTCAGGCTTGTTTGCGGACTCTGTCAGGATTCATACTCCGCCAGGGTGGTATTCATGGGCCCGGAACATGGGCCGGTTAACGAACTCTACATTTACATCCCGGGTATGACAACATGCAGATCACAGCTCGTGCTGTATCACGCCAGGTACTTGCCCACTAGTGCAGTTGCCGGTCAGTAGAAACTGTCATAACCTGCGCACTGCCATGTTGGCATCATGCGGCCACGCAACCTGCCCCAAATGAAGAACAAGTGAAGATATCCGTCATCATTCCGACCTGGAACCGCGCACACCGCCTGTTGCCGGCTCTCGAGTCCGTATGCAAGCAGACGCACCGCGCCCATGAAATTCTGGTAATCGATGACGGCTCGACCGACGCTACCCGCAATCTCGTCTCTGCCGGTTTTCCCGGTGTCCGTTACCACTACCAGGACAACCACGGGGTCAGTCATGCACGCAATACCGGTATCCGGCGTGCAACCGGCGACTGGATTGCCCTGCTCGATTCGGATGACCGCTGGCACCCGGCCAAGCTGGAACGGCAGATTCAGGTACTGGGGGAGAACCCGGCATACAGGATCTGTCATACCGATGAGATCTGGATACGCAACGGCAAACGCGTCAACCCGATGCGCAAGCACGCCAAGGAGGGTGGGCATATCTTCCGGCACAACCTGCCACGCTGCGCAATCTCGCCGTCTGCCGTACTGATCAGTAAGCAGTTACTGGTTGAGACCGGGAACTTTGATGAACGCCTGCCGGCCTGCGAGGACTATGACCTGTGGTTGCGCCTGTGTGCCCGGCACCCCGTTTTGTTCCTCGATGAACCGCTGACGATCAAGTACGGCGGGCACGCCGACCAGCTGTCCCGGCGTTACTGGGGCATGGACCGGTTCCGGGTCTATGCCCTGGAGAAAGTCATCCGCTCCGGTGTGTTGTCCGCCGCTGACCGTATTGCGGCCGTGCAGATGCTGCTGGAGAAAGCTGCCATCGTGACCCGGGGGGCGGTCAAGCACGGCAATACCGACCTTGCCGGTGAATACCGGGACATACAGGCGAGTTACGCGGCACTGCTCGATGACCTGCAGACCCGGTACCCCGGCTCCCCTCTCTCCGGGGAGGCCGTCGGATGATCAATATCGTGATGGCCTTCCCGGGCGAGGCGCGCCCGCTGATTGATTGCCTGGGGTTGGCCGGCAGGGACACCCGGGGACCCGCTACCCTGTATCGCAACGAGACACACCGCCTGGTTATTGCGGGAGCGGGCAAAATCCGGGCCGCTGCAGCCACGGCCTGGCTGCAGGAAACCGGGCCGGACAGCCGCCATGCGGCATGGCTCAACATCGGCATTGCCGGGCATGCCAGCCGGCCCGTTGGCTCGGGAGTGCTGGCCCATCGCATCACCGATCACGGGACCGGAAAAAGCTGGTACCCGCCCCAGGCACACGGACTCACCATGGCAACCGACAACCTGATAACCGTCGACAAGCCGGAAACCGGTTACCCGGAAAATGCGCTCTACGACATGGAGGCCGCCGGCTTCTACCCGGTTGCGTGCCGGACAACCACGGCCGAACTGGTGCAGTGCTACAAGGTCGTTTCAGACAACCGCGACAACCCCGTTGCCGGTGTCACACCAAAGTCGGGAGCAGCATTGATTGTTGACCGGCTTGCCGAGATCACCAAGCTTTTGACAGCACTCGACAAACTCCGCGCTGCAGTCAGCGCCCGCCGGGGATCGGCTAACAACCTTGCACAGTTCACGAATCACTGCCACTTTACCGTTTCCCAACAGCACCAGCTCGAAAAACTGCTGGCGCGCTGGGATGCCCTGTTACCGGAGCAACCGCCCTGGTGTGACGAACTGCAGGCGCAACAACAGGCCAGTCATGTGCTGCACTGGCTTGAGCAGCACCTCAACAGCGTGCCGGTCAGGCTGGGCTGAGGGATGTTCACGCATATCTATATAGAGACCAGTGTCGCAGACCATCCGCGCACGCAGGAAATATGCGCACGCTTTCCGCAGGCAACCCGGGTCAGCTGCGAACGTTACGGCGAGGTATTCAATCCAAAATCCCAGGATTTCCGCCTGCAGAAGGCACGGCCGGCCCTGATACTCGCCAGCAAACATGGCAACCGGGTGCTGGAGACCCCCGCGGGCTACGGGATTGGCGGCGCACGCAACTTCTACTTCTCCCACATGCTCAACTGCCTGTATGACTGCCGCTATTGCTTCCTGCAGGGCATGTACCGGTCGGCAAACTACGTCCTGTTCGTAAACTACGAGTCCTTCGAAGAGGACATCAGCCGGGTTGCGCAAACCGGCAACCAGCCTGCCTGGTTCTTTTCCGGCTATGACTGTGACAGCCTGGCGCTGGAGCCGATCTCGGGTTTTGCCGCACACTTCCTGCCGTTCTTTGCCGCGCAGCCGAATGCCTGGCTGGAGCTGCGCACCAAGAGCACCCAGGTGCGCGCACTGCTGAACCGCGAACCGCTTGCCAATACCGTTGTCGCGTTCAGTTTCACCCCCCGGGAAATGCACCGCTCACTGGAACACCGCGTACCGACGGTCGAGAAACGCCTCGATGCCATGGTACAGCTGCAGCAGGCCGGCTGGTTACCCGGAGTACGCTTCGACCCGCTGATCTACCAGCAGGGATACCAGGCACAGTACCGGGAACTGTTCAGCGAGATATTCAGGCGCCTGGATGCGGACCGGCTGCACTCTGTCAGCCTGGGACCGTTCCGCCTGCCGCGCGGCTACTTCAAGGCTATTTCCAGGCTTTACCCGGATGAACCGTTGTTTGCCGGGCCACTGGCGGAAACCGCTGGCATGCTGTCCTATCGGCAGGACCTCGAGCACGAGTTGACCGGGTTCTGTATTGAGGAACTGCGCTACCATGTGCCCGAAGCGCTGCTGTTTCCCTGTACGGTAGCGGCATAGTCCATGAACAACGAAAACACCATTGTGGTAACCGGCGCCAGCTCCGGGATCGGCCGGGCGACAGCCTCCCGACTGCTTGAGAACGACTACCATGTTATCGGCATTGCCCGCGATTTCAGCAAATGCCCTGTCGACAGCAAGCAATTCACGACCCTCGAACTCGACCTGTCCCGGCTGGACGAACTGCCGGCACGCCTTGATGAACTCGCCCGGGACCAGCCGTCAATTTCCGGCCTGGTCTGCTGCGCCGGGTCCGGCCGTTTCGGGTCCCTGGAGGAATTCTCCTTTGAGCAGATCCGTGAGCTGATTGATCTCAACCTGACCAGCCAGGTCTATGTAGTGCGCGCCCTGCTGCCTGCCATGAAACGCCGGCAGGCAGGCACTATCATCCTGATGGGTTCGGAGGCCGCCCTGGCAGGTGGCAAGCGCGGCGCCGTCTATTCGGCCGCCAAGTTCGGTCTGCGGGGACTGGCCCAGTCATTGCGGCAGGAATGCGCCTCCAGTGACCTCCGTGTCAGCATCATCAATCCCGGCATGGTGAAGACCGGCTTCTTTGATACCCTGGATTTCCGGCCGGGAGACGCGGATGACAACTACATACTTCCCGAGGATGTCGCCGCGGTGGTACTCGAGGTGATCGAGACAAGAAGCGGTACCGTTATCGATGAGATCAACCTGTCGCCCCAAAAGAAAGTCATCCACTTTAAAAAGTGATCACGGCTGTCCCCCGGATGATAATTCAGGTTCCTGTAGGAGCCAGCTTGCTGGCGAACCGTATAATCCGCGGTCTTTACCTGTTCGCGGGCAAGCCCGTTCCTACAAAACACCG
>JAUVNM010000080.1 GCA_030599705.1 Gammaproteobacteria bacterium | reverse complement strand
TCCTCGAAGGCGATTTCCAGCACACGGGATTTCTGGTGCAGGCTGATTTCTGTGGGCCTGGGTGTATCGGTCATGGCTGTCTCTGCAAGCGTTGAAAGTCGTTGGAAGGATAAGGACCCTGATCACAGTATATACCGGCTCAGGTCTTCATCCTTCACCAGCTGGTCAAGGTGTTCGTCCACGTAGGCGGCATCGATGCGGATGGCGCTGCCGGAACGGTCGGTGGCCTCGAATGACAGCGTCTCCAGCAGGCGTTCCATCACGGTATGCAGACGGCGTGCGCCGATATTCTCCATGCGTTCGTTTATGTCGCTGGCGATTTCGGCAATGCGTACGATGCTGTCTCCGGTGAATTCGAGGCTGACGGACTCGGTCTGCATCAGCGCGGTGTATTGCTCTGTCAGTGAGGCATCCGGTTCGGTAAGGATGCGGATAAATTCCTCCGTACCGAGGGCATTCAGTTCCACGCGGATCGGCAGGCGTCCCTGCAGTTCCGGGATCAGATCGGACGGCTTCGACAGGTGAAAGGCACCGGAGGCGATAAACAGGATATGGTCGGTCTTCACCATGCCATGCTTGGTAGAAACCGTGCTGCCCTCCACCAGCGGCAACAGATCGCGCTGCACGCCTTCGCGTGATACATCCGGACCACTGGTCTCGCCGCGGCGCGTGACCTTGTCCATCTCGTCGATAAACACGATGCCGTTCTGCTCGGCATTGTCTACGGCTGCGAGCTTGATTTCCTCGTCGTTGACCAGCCTGGCCGCTTCCTCGTCGGTGAGCAGTTTCATGGCATCCTGGATACGCAGCTTGCGGGTCCGGGTGCGGCTGCCGGCCATGTTCTGGAACATGCCCTGTAACTGGCTGGTCATCTCTTCCATGCCGGGGGGCGCCATGATTTCCACGCCGACCGGCGCGGCAGCGACCTCGATATCAATCTCCTTGTCGTCCAGCCGACCTTCACGCAGGCGCTTGCGGAGTTTCTGACGCGTCTCGGTATGGGCCGAACCGTCCTCGTCCGGCGCGATACTGCGTGGTTGGGGCAGCAGCACATCGAGGATGCGCTCTTCGGCCGCGTCTTCGGCGCGGGTGCGTACCCGGGACATGGCCTGTTCGCGTTCCATTTTGATGGCGACGTCGATGATGTCGCGAATGATGGATTCCACGTCCCGCCCCACGTAACCGACCTCGGTGAACTTGGTGGCCTCGACCTTGATAAACGGTGCTCTGGCCAGCCGCGCCAGCCGGCGCGCGATCTCGGTCTTGCCGACGCCGGTCGGCCCGATCATCAGGATATTCTTCGGGGTGATTTCGCTGCGCAGCGGGTCATCGACCTGCATGCGCCGCCAGCGGTTGCGCAGGGCGATCGCCACGGCACGCTTTGCATCGTCCTGGCCGATGATGTGCTTGTCCAGTTCCTGAACAATTTCTCTGGGGGTCATTTCCGACATGGGTTAATCATTAATAGTAGTAAAATCAGTATGATGCTGAATATTATAGTGAATAATATAAATTTATATCAACCTATAGTAATCAGCCGATTTGCAGCTCCTCAAGGGTCAGGTTGCGGTTGGTGTAGATGCAAATGTCCGCCGCGATATTGAGGGACTGCTCGGTAATGGTACGGGCATCCAGATCGGTATTTTTCAGCAAGGCGCGCGCGGCGGCCTGTGCATAGGCGCCGCCGGAGCCGATGGCCATCAAGGATTCCTCCGGCTCGATGACATCCCCGTTGCCGCTGATGATCAGCGAGGTCTCGTTGTCGGCCACCGCCAGCAGGGCCTCCAGGTGGCGCAGCATCTTGTTGGTACGCCAGTCCTTGGCCAACTCCACGGCCGAGCGTGTCAGCTGGCCCTGGTGTTTCTCCAGCTTGCCCTCGAACAGCTCGAACAGGGTGAAGGCATCGGCTGTGCCACCGGCGAATCCGGCCAGCACCTGGTCCTGGTAGAGGCGCCGTACCTTGCGCGCATTGCTCTTCATGACCGTGTCGCCCATGGATACCTGGCCGTCACCACCGATGACCACACTGCCATTGCGCCGCACCGACAGGATGGTCGTACCTCGAAATTGATCCACCGGTTCACTCCAGGGAAAAGGGCCGTCGATTGTACACTATCCGGACTTGGGGGCGGGAGCGTAAGCCCTAGAGAACACAGGAAAAAACTTTTCCACGCCTCGGTGTAATCACGTAAAAGCAAGCATTCCCCGCGAGGCGCGGATCCTACACGTACCGTAGGACCGGCCCCCGGCCGGGAAGGGACTGGTAAGCATTCCCCGCGGGGCGCGGGCCCTGCAGTGGTAAATTATTTTGATTTTCGGGCACGCGGGTGGGCGGCATCGTAGACTTTCGCGAGGTGCTGAAAATCGAGGTGGGTATAGATCTGGGTGGTGCTGATGTCGGCGTGACCGAGCAGTTCCTGCACGGCGCGCAGGTCGCCGCTGGACTCCAGCAGGTGGCTGGCAAAGGAGTGACGCAGGGTGTGCGGATGGACGTCCCCCGGGACGCCCTGCTGCCGGGCCCAGCGTTTGACCCGCTGTTGCACGGCGCGCTGGCCAAGGCGGCGTCCCTGGCGGCTGGTGAACACGGCCGCTGCGCCTTCCTCCGCTTGCGCCGGGCGTAACTTGAGCCATGCCTCGAGTGCGGCCAGTGCCTTGGCGCCCACCGGGACCACGCGGGTCTTGTTGCCCTTGCCGGTCACCCGCACCATGCGCTCGGCGAGGTCGATGTCATCCAGGTTGAGTGACACCAGTTCCGCGAGGCGCAGCCCCGACGAATACATCAACTCCAGCATGGCGAGGTCGCGCAGCGCCAGCCCGTCCTGTGCCGAACCACCCATCAGGCGTGCAATATCATCGACGTTCAGGGTATCCGGCAGGCGCTGTTCCGATTTTGGTGCGCGCACGTCATGCGCGGGATTGCTGGCCACGTGCTGCTCACGCAGCAGGTAGTTGTAAAAACTGCGAATGGCGGACAGACGCCGCTGGATGCTGCGGCCACTCAGGCCACGGTGGTGGCCGCTGGCCGCGAACTGCCGTACCCGGTGGGTATCAAGTTGCTGCCAGCCCCTGACGTCTGCCTTATGGCAGAAGGCGTGCAGTTCCGCGAGATCACGCCGGTAGTGTTTGCAGGTATTTTCCGACAGCCGGCGCTCGGTCTGCAGGTGATGCAGAAAGCGGTCGATCCATGTTTGCAGGTCAGCGGACATAACACGTAGGTCAGGTTACGCTGCGCTGACCCGACCTGCAGCAGTTAACCGGTTGTGGCGGGTTCCGGTTGCAGGTGGACATTCAGTAACAGGTCCAGCAGTTCACCGAGGTGGGTCAGAAACAGCGTACCCATGCCGGGATGAAAGCGGTTGGCCTCCTGACTGCCGATGCCGAGCAGGCCGGTGGCACCCTTTCTGCCCAGCGGGATCAGTGCGACCGACTCGACCGCGGGTGCCTGGTCGCCGAACAGGTAGGCAAGCTGTTCCCGCTTGAAGCGTCCGCATTGTGGACGGCAGGACTTGTAGAAGGATTCGAAGTGCGCCAGTTCCGGGGCATCGCGGTTGAACAGGTCGATACCGCACTCGCGGGCATGTGCTTCCGGCAGTCCGGCCAGGCGAATGACCACGGTATCGGCCTTGAATTCACCCTGCAGCTGTTCCCGCAGCGTATCCAGCAGGGCTTCCAGCGTATTCGAATTGATCAGTCCCAGGGTCAGCTGGTGCATGCGTTCGTTGAGGCGGTTGTTGTCGCGCGCCACATGCACGAGATCCATCAGCTTGCGTTTCAGCTGCCGGTTCTGGTCGCGTAACACCCTGACCTGGTGCTCCACCAGTGAGACGGCAGTACCGCAGGCATGCGGTATCTCCAGTGTTGCCAGCAGGCTGGTGTTGTTCTGGAAGAAATCCGGGTTATCACGCAAGTAATCGGCGACCGTCTTTTCATCCAGCGGCTGGGACTCGGACTGCGGTTGCTGAGATGTCGTCATAAATCGATTTGTCCCCGGTATACCTGGGTTGCGGGCCCGGTCATGTAGACCGGGTGACCCTCTCCGGCCCACTTTACCACAAGATCACCGCCGGTCAGCGAGACATTTACCCGCGGCGCCAGCTGGTCGCGCAAGCGGCCTGCCACCACGGCGGCACAGGCGCCGCTGCCGCAGGCCAGGGTCTCGCCTGCGCCGCGTTCATATACCCGCAGGCGCAGGTGCTCGGGGTCGATGATCTGCATGAAGCCGACATTGACACGCAGCGGAAAGCGCGGATAGCTTTCAATCAATGGACCGAGGCGCTCGACCGGCGCGCTATCGACTGCATCGACCTGCATCACGGCATGCGGGTTGCCCATGGACAGGGCCGCTATCTCGAGGGTTTCGTCGCCGACTTTTAGCGCATAGGTCTGCGCCTGTTCCGCCGCATTGAACGGGATGTCGGCAGGCGCCAGGCGCGGCTCACCCATGTCGACGGTCACCCGGCCGTCGGCTTCGAGTACCAGCTGCAGCAGTCCGGACTGCGTCTCCACGCACAGTTCGGTCTTGTCGGTCAGGCCACGGTCATGCACGAAGCGCATGAAACAGCGCGCCCCGTTTCCGCACTGGCCGACTTCCCCGCCATCGGCATTGTAGATGCGATAGCGGAAATCGGCGGCAGCCGTGGCGGCCGCCTCGACCAGCAGCAGCTGGTCGAAGCCGACCCCGCGGTGCCGGTCCGCCAGGGACCGCACCTGAGCAGCCGACAGCTCAACGTTCTGGTTAATGGCGTCGATGACCATGAAGTCATTGCCGAGGCCATGCATTTTCGAAAATTCCAGTGTCATTGGTTACAACTCACCAGTACTGAATATAAAAACTCGTGCTAAGGCGCAGAAAAAAGGAAATAAAAAACTGCCACAGAGTACACAGAGATCACAGAGAAACATACAAAAAATTATTAATACACATCAGGCAATACCAGATGCTTTTCAATAGCAGAGAATATTCTGAACAATGCATTGTTGCTTTATTAATTTTAAATCTCTGTGTCCTCTGCGCTCTCTGTGGCTATTGTTTGGTGTTTGTACCTGGGATACCTGGAATTAATCGGTCAACAGGTGTTCACCCCTGACCAGGTCTTCGAGCGTTTCGCGGTCGCGGATGACGTGATAGCGGTCGCCGTCGACCATCACCTCGGCCGCACGCGGCCGCGAGTTGTAATTCGAACTCATGGCAAAGCCGTAGGCTCCGGCCGAACGGACGGCAAGAAAATCACCCTCCGCAATGGCAAGTTCACGACCCTTGCCGAGAAAGTCACCGGTTTCGCACACCGGGCCGACCACGTCATAGACGCGTGCTTCCCGGTCAGTGTGTTGCTGCAGCGGTATGATGTCATGCCAGGCGTTGTACAGTGACGGGCGCAGCAGGTCGTTCATTGCGGCATCGACAATGGCGAAATTCCGGTCCGTGCCGGCTTTCAGGTATTCAACGCGGGTCAGCAGGATACCGGCATTGCCGGCGATGGCGCGTCCCGGTTCCAGCACGATTTCCAGGGGGCTGTCCGCCAGCTTTTCCAGCAAGGCGCGTGCGTAGGTATCCGGCAGCGGCGGGGTGTCTGTCGCCGTGTAGCGAATTCCCAGGCCGCCGCCGACATCGATGTGCTGCAGCGCAATACCCTCTGACTGTAGTCGGGAGACCAGTTCCATGACCCGGTCGAGCGCATCGACAAAGGGGCTGATAGCGGTCAGTTGTGAGCCGATATGGCAATCAATGCCGACAATCTCGAGGTGCGGCAAAGCGGCTGCGCGCCGGTAAATGTCCGGTGCGACAGTGACATCGATACCGAACTTGTTTTCACGCAGGCCGGTTGAAATGTAGGGGTGCGTGCCGGCATCCACGTCCGGGTTGACGCGTACCGAGATCGGTGCGACAAGTCCGGCACTGCCAGCGACTTCGTTAAGGCGCAGCAGTTCGGCTTCCGATTCGACATTGAAACAGCGAATCCCCGCTTCCAGCGCACGTTGCATTTCCGGGATGCGCTTGCCCGTGCCGGAGAACACCACGCGCGCCGGATCGCCGCCGGCCTGGAGCACGCGCTGCAGCTCACCTTCCGAAACAATATCGAAACCGGAGCCGAGTTGCGCAAGCACCTGTAGTACAGCCAGGCTGGAATTTGCCTTGACGGCATAACAGATCAGGTGGTCATGAGCGGCGAGAGCATCATCGAACACGCGCCAGTGCCGTTCCAGCGTGGCGCGCGAATAGACATAGCACGGTGTGCCGGCATGCTGCGCCACCTCCATGAGATCGACAGCCTCCGCCTGCAGGCGGCCATCGCGGTATTCAAAATAGTCCATGGCGCGGGTCTCCCGGTCAGCGGGTCTGTTCTTCCTGTTCTTCAGCTTCCTCCGGCAGGTACAGCGGCCCGCGCTGCCCGCAGCCGGCAACCACGCTGCTTGCCGCTACGATCACCAGTACCAGCCAAAGCAACCGGGATGCTAGACGGTTGTTCATGACAGCTCTCCGTAAACGAGGCGCCAGTATACGGCGTGACTACATCACATCGCCAGCTGGTGCATAATCGGCGCTATGCAAATTGCCCTGCCCGATACAATCGAGATCAACCCGGCCAGCGCGCCCCGGGCCTGCATTATCTGGCTGCACGGACTTGGCGCCGATGGTAATGACTTTGCCCCGCTGATTCCCCAGCTCGGTATTGTCGATGAACTCGGTGTACGCGTGGTACTTCCGCATGCACCGCGGCGGCCCGTCACCATCAACAACGGTATGGTGATGCGGGCGTGGTACGACATCTCGGGGACGGATTTCCGGGCACGACAGGACGACGCGGGTATCCGCGCCTCCGAGGCGTTGCTGCAGGGACTGATCGCGCGTGAGATCGAGCACGGCATTCCGGCGGAGCGCATCGTGCTGGCCGGTTTCTCCCAGGGCGGTGCCATCGTGCTGCACACAGGCCTGCGCTATCCACAAAAGCTGGGCGGCATCCTGGTGCTGTCTGCCTACTTGCCACTGGCAGAATCACTGGTAGCAGAACGCAGTGTGGAAAATTTCAATATATCGATCCTGCAGGCGCACGGCCAGCAGGATCCGGTGGTGCCGATCGCGTGGGCGCTACAGACACGCGACCACTTGCAAGCGCAGGATTACACAGTTGACTGGAAGACCTACCCGATGCAGCACGCGGTGTGCCCGGGTGAAGTAGCGCATATCCGGCAGTGGTTACTCAAGGTACTGGGGATATAAGGTGTCAGAGCACATTTCCCGCTAATATTAGCGGGAAATGTGCTCTGACACTATATTTCTGTCTGCTGTAAAAAGCGCTTCTCCCATTTAGCTATATTGCGATGGCCCTTTTTGACAAAGCTGGTGCGCCGTATCAGGAACAGCAACGCCTGATGTGAAAGACGTCCCAGCCGGTCCATGGGACGGTCAAAGTGCAGAATCAGTACAACACGCTCCTCGTCGGTCGCATTGCGTACCTCGTGCCGGTAGGTATCGTCAAAGACAAACATGCGCCCTTCGTCCCAATGAAAGGGCGTTCCTTCAATCCAGATGGTGCAGTCCTCTCTCCGTTCCGGGATCTTCAGGGCCAGTTGACCGCGTAACAGTCCCCTGATATGTCCCCGGTGCTCCGGTATATGCGCACCAGGTTCC
>JAUVNM010000350.1 GCA_030599705.1 Gammaproteobacteria bacterium | reverse complement strand
GGGTGGGCCAATGCAGCCGGCCAATGCCAGCGCCACGGACCCGCCGGCCAGGAATAGAAATTCGCGGCGCGACAATCTCCGGGGTGACGGAGGGTTGTAGACGAGCGGCATGGTCGGGTAGTGCGGGCTAACTGCGTTACAGGATGTTACGGAAGGTTTGGTCCGAGGATGAACTCCACTGTCTCAAAGCCATGGTCCTCCAGGGCTGCCAGGATATCCTCCCGGTCACCGCCCGGATCCTGTTCTTCGGCAGCGGCTATCAGGCCGGTCACATGGCGGTAGGCCTCGTGTGACTCGAAGTCATCCGGTACCCGAACCAGGCAGATGGTCTTGGCATCGCCGGCGGACAGGATCATCAGTGTGTCGTTCATGGTCGGCTCCGTTCGATTCCCGGGTACAGTATACGCAATCCTGGCAGGCATTATCTCTTCTGGATTACAGACACAAGGCGTCCTCCTGCGAACCGGATCGGCGTCGTGGCCCGCACCCGGTTTTCATGTGTATACTGAATAATAATAAATAACCAAAGACTGCCGGCATGAACCTGAAATATTCCTGCACCCTTTTATTTATTGTCATCCTGCTGGCATGCCGTATCGCGTCGGCACACGATGAGCCACAGGACAACAGCTGGTGGTGGGACGATGCCTGGTGGGACGAGAGCCGGCTCGAGGTGCCGGATAATCATCCTGTAGAGACCTCGTGGACCAGTTACCAGAGCGGTGACGTCGAGGTGACGGCACTGGTGGCGCGACCTGCAGGTGGAGGCGAGTACCCGCCCGTGCTGTTTCAGCACGGGCGGCGCGGGCTGGGTGAGCTGGTACAGCGCCTGGTGAGACGGGTCGCGGCGCGCGGCTTTGTGGTGCTGGCGCCGGATATCTACGGAGCGCACTTTCTCGGCACTCATCCCATCGAGCACGACTACGAGCTGGAGAAAGACGTCAACGCGGCGGTGGACGTGTTACTCGCGCGTGATGACATCAGTACCGACAGAGCCTGCCTGTATTCGCACACCCGCGGCGGCTACTACACCCTGAAGGTGGCGACCACGTTCAGGCGCCAGGAACAAGAGATAGCCTGTTACGTGTCCTACTATCCCCACCTGCAGGATCCGAATGCGCCGGAGCCGTCACAGGTCTATGGTTATGCGCCAGAGATCGAGCAGCTCACCCTGCCGGTGCTGGTGTTCATCGGTGACGAGGAACAGTACCAGCGCCGCCGCGTGACCGAGACCAGTATTAAAATCATGCAGGACAAGGGCCGGGATGCGCGCCTGGTCATCTATCCCGGGGTGGGGCGCGGCTTTGATTTCCGCGATGAGAATGTCCGTACCTTTGCCGATGACCTGGCCTCGAAAGATGCCGTGCAGCGGGCGGCGAGATTCATGCGCAAGCATTTGGAAAGGCCGCTTGTGAGCGCAGACAGTGGAGAGCCGTTGAGCGGCGAGGCGCTCTATAACAGCGACAAGGCGCCGGGATCGATGCTCTACGATCTGCCGCAGGAAGTGGTGCCGGGGGTGTGGTCGGCGATCGGGGCGACCGCGCCGGGGACCTGGGCGAATTCCGGGCACAACAACAACCTGTCGTTCGTGATCACCGATGATGGTGTGCTGGTGGTCAATGCCGGGGACAATTACCTGCTGGCGCAGGCCCTGCATGACGAAATCAAAAAGATCACTGACCAGCCGGTGAAATACGTGGTGCTGGAAAACGGCCAGGGCCACGCCATGCTGGGCTCGAATTACTGGCAGGAGCAGGGGGTGCCGGTAATCGCGCACGTAGATGCGGCGCATGAGATCGAGGAGCAGTCGTTTGCATTGCTGGAAGTGATGCAGGCGCGTGCACAGGAGAAGGCAGAAGGGACGAAGGTCGTGATGCCGGACGAGACCTTTGAAGACAAAAAGATAATCGAGCTGGGTGGTGAACGGATTGAACTGTTGAACCTCGGTCCGGCGCACAGCCCGGGTGATATCATCGTCTGGCTGCCGTCGAGAAAGCTGGTGATCTCCGGCGACATGGCCTTTCACCAGCGCATGTTGCCGCTGTTCGAACATACCGACACAGCGGCCTGGATCGAGACCTGGGACAAGTTCGAAGAACTGGGTGCAGAGGTGGTGATTCCGGGGCATGGCGGGCCAACCGATATGGAAACAGTCACGAGGTACACCCGCGACTATCTCGTGTACCTGCGCGAGCAGGTGGGCGAGGTGATCGAGAATGGCGGGTCACTGCAGGAAGCCTACGAGATCGACCAGTCGCCGTATCTGCATTTACCGACCGCGGAGTTTCTGGCGAAGCGCAACGCGGGGCAGGTCTTTCAGAGTATGGAGTTTGATTTTTAGTTTCAGTTTTCCTCCCCCTCTCCCAAATCCGGGCTACGTTGGCTGTGGTTGTAGGAGCCAGCTTGCTGGCGAACTGGTAGTGGACCGGTTACATCGATGCCAATGTTCGGGTCAATTGTTCGCGGGCAAGCCCGCTCCTACAGGCATCCCTGTCGTTGCCAAAACCGTAATTGAGACGCTTTTTTGCAGGTGCAGCCGTGGAACGGACCGAATCAATCAACATGGCAGAGCAGCTATCTACCGACAAGTCG
>JAUVNM010000160.1 GCA_030599705.1 Gammaproteobacteria bacterium | reverse complement strand
TAGGACCGGCCCCCGGCCGGGAACAGATTCCCTGGCGAATTGGGTGTCGGGAAAACCGTGTTCGCGGGCATGCCCCAGGGCAGCTTCTGGACCAGGCCACCCTCTCGCAAGCTCACCTTGTCGGCGCAAGCGCCTCACCTTCAGCCCGCTCCTACAAATTCACAAGATTTAATTTCCCTGCAGAAACTTTCAGTGCCAGCTCACCATCCAGCAACGCCTGCAGGCGCTCGCCCGCAAGCTTCCTGCGCCAGCCCTGCATGACCTCGGTGTCCCGATTTCCGGCAACGACTGACTCCAGCTGCTTGCGCGATGCAAGCACCGCCGGGTTGAGGGAATTCTCCAGCGCACACAGACGCACCACGGCCATTAATGCATCCACCAGTGCATCCTGCTCCGGCTTCAGACGCTTGCGCAGACCGCTTGCGGGCAGGGGTTCGGGTTCCCGATCGCGGGCTTCGGCAATCAGGCCAAGCAACTGTTCACCGTTCCTGCTGACGACCCGTTCATTCAGCCCGCGGATCTTGCCGAGCGCCGCAAGGTTCCCGGGCAGGTGCCGGGCGATATCCACAAGCACGTCATCGCGCAGCATCCAGCCCCTGGGGCGGTCGAGCTGCTGCGCCAGCGACTCGCGCCAGCCCGCCAGCGCCTGCAATACGGACAGGCTCGCACCCTTGATCCGGTTGATGCCACGCACCTTGAGCCAGGCCAGTTGCGGGGGATTACTGTACAGCTCCGGCTGGACAAGCCGCTCGAAATCCCCGCTCAGCCAGTCCAGCCGGTCGAGCTCATCCAGCCGCTCGACCAGCCGTTCGTAGACCTGCGCGAGGTAGACCACATCATCGGCGGCATAGCGGACCTGCTCTGGCGACAGCGGACGCCGTGACCAGTCCGCCCGGGTATGCAGCTTGTCGAGCGTCACCCCGAGAAGCTCGCTCACCAGCGTGCCATAACCCACCTGGTCGGGAAACCCCAGCAGCAGGGCCGCAACCTGGGTATCAAAGACGGGGGCAGGCAAGGTACCACGCAGGTGGTAGAGGATTTCCATGTCCTGGCGCGCCGCATGCATGACCTTGGTGATGTTCGCGTCGTAAATAACATCCAGCAACGGGGAAATGTCTTCAATGGCCAGCGGATCCACACAGGCGACGACGCCGGGCACAGCCACCTGCAGCAGACAGAGTTTCGGGTAATAGGTCTTCTCGCGCAGAAACTCCGTGTCCAGCATCATCCACGGCGCACCGGACAACTGTCCGCACAGTGCTTCCAGTTCAGCAGCAGAATCGATATACAGGAAATCTGAATTGGCAGACATGCGTGTTGTGTATCGAAGTGGTCAGCGTTGATGTAACGACTAGATGTCGCCGTCCACTTCATCGACATCGATCTGCCCGGTCATGCGGCGCCGGATATGCGACCAGGAAATCCCGGTGCCCAGCACCCCGCTGAGGACGATTTCCACCAGGTAGCTAACCGCCGTGAAACTGTCGACCGAAACCCAGTCCCAGTAGATCAGCATCCAGATGAAGGTACCGAAAAAGGCAAACGCCAGCAGCAACCCGAACGCACCCAGCGAGCGGATGGTGGCACGCAGGAAGATGGTCCAGCCGATCAGCAGCACCACGCCGGCAAAGATTACCAGCGGATCGATACCGGGCAGCATGTCCCGAAACCAGTGAAAATAGGAGTAGCGCGGGTTGTAGCTTGCAAACACCAGCACCACGGCAACAGTATACCGCAGTAAATATCCAACCCAGGTGATCCCTTTTTTCGCCATCCGGCGGTTCCTTCTATTCAGTTGATGTGCCCGGATCTTACACGGCATACAGTACCTGCACTAACTGCTGCGAACCGGCCAGGCGTGTCGCGGAAAGCGCATAATGCGATTACAATGAAGCTGTAAGACAGGTAACAGCCCGGGCTCGCATGACGCAACACCCAGACAAAATTCATGTCATGTGAATTATATAAATATATTGTAACTACATGTAATATATGAAGATTATTCTCATCAATCCATACGAGCTTGGTCGTCAGCCCTTCGGGCTGGCGCAGCCGGCCGCGTGGCTGAAGCAGGTCGGCTGCGAGGTCCACTGTTGTGACCTGTCCATTCAGAAACTCGAGGCAACGCTGTTCGAAGGCGCCGGTCTGGTGGCCATCTATGTCGCCATGCACACAGCCACCCGGATCGCACTGGAAGCGCTACCGAAAATAAAGGCATTCGCCCCGCAGGCGGAGCTGTGCATCTACGGACTGTACGCACCGATGAACGCTGACCTGTTTCGTTCACTCGGGGTGAGAACCGTATTCGGCGGCGAGTTCGAACCCGGCCTGGTGTCGCTGGCAAAACGCCTCATGGACGGCGACACGGGTGTGCAGGCCGGTCCGTCTGTGTGTCTCGACAAAATCAATTTCGTGCTGCCGGACCGTTCCGGCCTGCCGTCGCTTGCAAACTATGCAAAGCTGGTACTGCCGGGCGGGGAGAACCGCACGGTCGGTTTTGCCGAATCGACGCGTGGCTGCAAGTACTTCTGCCGGCACTGTCCCGTGGTGCCCGTCTACCAGGGCAAGTTCCGGGTGATCCCGAAGGACATCGTACTGGAGGACATTCGCGGGCAGGTCGCCGCAGGGGCCCGGCACATTTCCTTTGGTGACCCGGACTTTTTCAACGGGCCAGGGCATGCGCTGAAAATCGTACGCGCACTGCATGACGGGTTTCCGGACGTCACCTACGACGCCACCATCAAGATAGAGCACATCGTCAAGCATCCCGATGAAATCCGCGTACTCCGGGAGACCGGCTGCCTGTTCATAATTTCCGCGGTCGAGGCCGTGGACGACACCATCCTGGACTATCTCGACAAGGGACATACCCGTGCAGATTTTGTACAGGCGCTGGCATTCCTTCGGGAGACGGGGATTGACCTGCTGCCGACGTTTGTCGCCTTCACGCCGTGGACAACCCTGGAAGGTTATCGCGAACTCCTGCAATCCATCATCGACCTGCAACTGATCGAGTGCGTGGCGCCGGTGCAGCTGTCCATCCGGCTGTTGATTCCGCAGGGCTCGTATCTATTAAAGCTGGACAACCTCGCCAGCACGCTCGCTGACTTTGACCCGAAATTACTGGGTTACCGCTGGGCCAACCCGGACCCGCGCGTTGATGCCCTGCAGCGGGACATCCAGTCATGGGTATTCACGGCAGAGGAGCAGGGACATGGCCGCCAGGCCATCTTCCAGGGCATCCGGGAACTCGCACACGAGGCATCCGGACTCGAGGTGCCGCCCCTGCCGGACGATTGCGCCGGCAAGCCGGCCCCGCGCCTGTCCGAGAACTGGTACTGCTGTGCCGAGCCCACCTGCGAACAGCTCACCTCATTATGAGACTCTTTTGTTCAACCATCTAGTGCTCTATCAAGGCCGCACCTGTTGAATAAAATCAATTATGTTCCCGGCAAGAATCCGGAACTGATTGCCCATCGCGGGGAACCGGAATCCTGGCCGGAGAATTCACTGGTCGGCTACGAGGCCGTGCTGAGCGCCGGGGCCCGCTATATAGAAACCGATGTACAGATCACCGCGGATGGCGTCCCGGTACTGAGTCATGACCCGTCATTGCTGAAAGTCACCGGCCGGGACCACCTGATTACGGCAACCGCATACCCGGCTATTCGCGACCTGCCGGCCGGCGAAGCGGACCGGTTTGGTGAGCGCTTTAGCGACCTGCGCATTGCCCGCCTCGACGAGTTTGTCGATCTGCTGGCCCGCTGGCCCGGGGTGACAGCCTTTGTTGAAATCAAACTGGCAACGGTTGAGGCGCGCGGTGCCGCCGCTGCCGTTGACCAGATCCTCGAACATCTTGCACGCGTAGTAACACAGTGCGTACTCATATCCTTCGACTATGCCGCCCTGGTCCATAGTCGCGAGACCTGCGAGCTGCCCGTCGGCTGGGTCATCCCCGCATGGTCCGGGGACAACCGGCAACGGGCGGCAGCACTGCAACCCGATTACCTGTTCTGCAACCGCAAGCGCCTGCCGCCGGAGACCGAACCATTGTGGCAGGGTCCGTGGCGCTGGGCGGTCTACACCATCAACACATCCGCAGAGGTGCTGGCCTGTGGAAACCGCGGCATGGAACTGGTAGAGACCAACGTCATCCGCCAGTTGCTGAACGACCCGAAACTGGCCGCGAGCGGGCGTGACTGATCAGTCCCGTGTAACCATGGCCGGCAAGGCCCTGACACTGGCGCTGGACCAGGGGACGCATTCAACCCGCGCCGCGGTATTCGATGCACAGGGCAGCCCGGTTGCACTCACCCGGCAACCGGTTTCACTGCAGCGCCACAGCCGCACGCAGGTGGAGCAATCACCCGACGAAATCCTGGCTTCGCTGCACACGGTAATGGAAGACCTGTTCAGGGAGCCGGGAGTCGACCCTGCCCGGATTACCGCAACCGGTCTCGCCACCCAGCGCTCCAGTGTGCTGGCCTGGGACCGCGACACCGGCAGCGCCCTGTCGCCGGTCCTCAGCTGGCAGGATACGCGCGCGGCGGAGCAGCTGAGCACACTGGCAGCCCACGAACCGGATATCCGGCAACGCACCGGCCTGCACCTGTCGCCGCATTACGGGGCCGGCAAGATGCGCTGGCTGCTGGATAACAACGCCGACGTAGCCGCGGCCTGCCGGCAGGGCACGCTGGTTGTCGGGCCACTGGCGAGTTATCTGCTGCATCATCTGCTCGCAGGCCAGACCAACCGGATCGACCATGCCAATGCCTCGCGCACCCTGTTATGGAACCTGCGCACCGGCGACTGGGATGACACGCTGCTTGGGCTGTTTGGTATCGCACGCAACATACTGCCGGAGTGCCGGCCGATCACCGCGGCCTGGGGCAATATGCGCAACGGCAATATCCCGGTGACGGCGGTCAATGGCGACCAGACGGCCGCCCTGTATGCACAGGGCCGACCGGGTGCGCACGTCATCCGGGTGAACATGGGGACCGGCACCTTCGTGCTGCTGCCAACCGGTGATCACTGTCACCTGCATGCCACACTGTTGTCCGGCG
>JAUVNM010000172.1 GCA_030599705.1 Gammaproteobacteria bacterium | reverse complement strand
GTGCCGCACAGGTCGAACTGGAAATTACCGACCGTATCGAAACCAAGCTGCAGGAAATGTCGGAGCTGAAGAACGTCTATTCCAGCTCGCGTCCCGGCCTGTCCATCATCAAGGTGGATATCAAGAATGAATACTGGTCGGACCGTCTGCCGCAGGTCTGGGATGTCATGCGCAAAAAGATCCGGGATATCGAGGACAGCCTGCCGCCCGGTTCCGGCAAACCGCAGATCAATGATGACTTTGGCTATGTATTCGGCTTCCTGCTGGCGGTTACCGGCGATGGTTTTTCCTCTGCGGAGCTGGAAACCTATGCAAAACATCTGCGCAAGGAATTGCAGCTGGTGTCGGGTGTGGCACGCATCGATTTCTGGGGCGTGCAGGAGAAGCGTATCTTTATTGATATCGCGGAAACCCAGGCGACGCAGCTGGGTATTACCAAGGAAGACTTGCTGCTTACCCTGAGAAACCAGAACGTAATCGTCGATGGCGGTAATGTCGATCTGCAGGACCAGCGCTTCCGGGTGGCGCCGACCGGTGAGTTTACCTCCCCGGAAGAGATTGCCGATCTTGCCATCATCAGTTCGGCTGTCAGTAATATCAGCCAGACCTTGCAAAACCGGCGGCAGTTGCAGGGCGAAGACCAGTTGCTGCACATTCGTGATATTGGCACGGTCAACCGCGGTTATATCGATCCACCGAACACCCTGATGCGTTTCAATGGTCAGCCGGGCATCGTGCTGGCACTGGCGCCACTGTCGGGTGTGAACTCGGTTGCAATGGGACGTGCCGTTGACCAGCGCCTGGATGAGTTGCAGGACTCGCTGCCCGTCGGTATCGAGATCCACAAGATTTCCTGGCAGTCCGACATTGTCGATGAGTCGATCAATGGCTTCATGATCAACCTGCTTCAGGCCATCGTCATTGTGTTGATCGTGCTGGCGGCGACCATGGGCCTGCGCGTCGGTGCACTGATCGGTATCAGCGGGCTGGTGTTCCCGATACTCGGCACCTTTGCTGTGATGGCGGCAACCGGTGTCGATCTGCAGCGCGTCTCGCTCGGCGCCCTGATCATTGCCATGGGTATGATGGTCGATAACGCCATTGTCGTTGTTGATGGCTTTGTGGTCCGCCTGCAGCAGGGCGTGGAGCGCAAGCAGGCGGCGATCGAGGCGGCCAGTGTACCGGCATGGCCGCTGCTGGGTGCGACCGTGGTCGCCTGCATGGCGTTCTATCCGATTTTTGCCTCGACCTACGACACCGGTGAATACGCTGGCAGTCTGTTTACCACCGTGGCGACCTCCCTGCTGTTCAGCTGGGTGCTGTCACAGACCATCACGCCGCTCATGTGTATCACCCTGCTGCCGGATCCGAAAACCGGCAAGGGTGCGAGCAGCGACCCCTATGCCAGCCCGTTTTATCAACGCTTCCGCAAGCTGCTGGCGTTTGCCATCGACAAGCGCGTAATGACCACCGTGTCACTGCTCGCACTGCTGGTAGTATCACTGGCCGGTTTCCGGTTTGTGCCACAGATGTACTTCCCGGATTCTTCACGCACCCAGTTCATGATCGACTACTGGCTGCCGCAGGGCACGCGCATAGAACAGGTATCTGAAGAACTGCGTGGCCTGGAGGCGGAACTGCTGCAACAGGATGGCGTGACCGGGGTCAGCGCCTTTATCGGTTCCGGGCCACCGCGTTTCTACCTGCCGGTCGATCCGGAGGACTCCTATGCGTCCTACGGCCAGTTGATCGTCAACACCGGGACGCTGGATGATGTCGATACCGTCATGGCGTACATCGATCCATGGGCGCAGCAGAACCGCCCGCAGGCCATGGTACGGGTACGCAAGTATGGTGTGGGCGCCTTTGACGACTGGAAAATCGAGGCCCGCTTCAGTGGTCCGGCCGAAGCGGACCCGCAGGTGTTGCGCGATATTTCGGCCCAGGCACTTGCCATACTGCAAGCCAGTCCCCATGCCCTGAATCCGCGCACCGACTGGCGCCAGAAGGTGCGCAAGCTGGTACCGGAATACAACCAGGAACGCGCCCGCTGGGCGGGTGTTACCCGTGCCGACCTGGCCAACGCGACCAAGCGCTCCTATGACGGTGTGGCGGTGGGGCAATACCGTGAAGGCGATGACCTGATTCCCATTGTGGTGCGTAACCCGGAAGCGGCACGCAAGCTGGCGGCGGTGGAGCTGGATGTCGTACAGATTATTCCCAGCCTGTCCACGAATGCCGTGCCGATATCGCAGGTCATCGATGACATTGCGATCGAGTGGGAAGAGCAGTTGATCTGGCGCTGGGACCGGCGTCGTGCCATCAGCGTACAGGCCTCGCCGGATGGTGTTACCGCAACGACCTTGCGTGATTCGATACTGGCCGACTTCGAGGCCATCGAGCTGCCGCCCGGATACACGCTGGAGTGGGATGGTGAATATAACAGTTCACTGGAATCCCAGCAGGCACTGCTCCCGGGCATGGCACCGACGGTGGTGATTATGACGTTAATCATCGTGATACTATTCAATACTTTCCGGCCGCCGATCATTATTTTCGCGGTCATACCCTTTGTCGCCATCGGCATTACATTTGGGCTGCTGGTGACCCAGGTACCGTTCGGTTTCATTGCCCTGCTCGGCGCCATGAGCCTGTCCGGCATGATGATCAAGAACTCCGTGGTGTTACTCGACCAGGTGAATATCAATATCAAGGAGGGTATGGATGGCTATACCGCGGTGGTCGAAGCGGCGGTTTCGCGTCTGCGGCCGGTGATGAATGCGGCAGCGACGACCATCTTTGGCATTGCGCCATTGCTCACCGATGTCTTCTGGGTCTCGATGGCGGTCACCATCATGTTCGGTCTCGCCTTCGGCACCATCCTGACCATGGTGCTGGTGCCGGTGCTGTATGCCATGTTGTTCAGATTGCGTGCGGACGACAGTCAGGTGGCTGGTAAGACGGCCTGATCACTATATGCAATACGTGGGTTGGGTTAGCGAAGCGTAACCCAACAGACAAACCGAAATGTTGGGTTACGCCCTTCGGGCTAACCCAACCTACTTTAATGTAATGGACGAGGCAACGTGCAGTTACCAAACAATCGAAATAACACGATGAATAACCGGATGCGCATTTATATTCTTGGCCTGCAGGCGGTATTTTTAGTGAGCGGCTGTGTAAAGCTCGGCCCCGATTTTGTTAAACCTGACGCACCGGTCGAAAACGACTGGTCCTACCAGGATGATGAAGTACTCAGTCAGCCGGTAAAACTGGATGACTGGTGGACCGTGTTCAATGACCCGGCACTGAACCGTGTTGTCGACATGGCCTGGCGCCAGAACCTGCCATTACAGGTTGCCGGCCTGCGCATCTACGAGGCACGCGCACAACTGGGCATTGCCGTCGGGCTGCAGTTCCCGCAGCAACAACGGCTCGCCGGTTCAGCCACGACCAACCGGATCAGCGAAAACAGTCCGAATTTCATCCCGATGACCGACAAAAACTTCAGGAACTACCAGACCGGGTTTGATGCTGCCTGGGAGCTGGACTTCTGGGGCCGCTTCCGCCGCGGTATCGAGGCCGCCGATGCCAACCTGGCAACGACGGTTGCGGACTATGACAATGCACTGGTCAGCCTGACCGCAGAGGCTGCCCGTATCTACGTAACCATCCGTACGCTCGAGGAACGCCTGCAGATTTCCTATGAAAATATTCGCCTGCAAAGGGAAAGCCTGAATATCGCCAGTGTACGCTTCAAGTATGGTGCAACGACCGAACTCGATGTCGCACAGGCACAGACCAACCTGGCAGAGACCCAGGCGCTGGTACCGGAAATACAAAAACTGCTGCAGCAGGCAAAGAATGCCCTGAGCGTGTTACTGGGCATGCCGCCGTCCGACCTGAGCCAGGTACTCGGCGGGCCCGGCACCATTCCGGTTGCCCCCGCCGAGATCATGGTCGGCATCCCGACCGAACTGCTGCGGCGGCGCCCCGACATCCGCCAGGCAGAGCAGCTGGCAGCGGCACGCAGTGCCCTGATCGGTGTCGCGCGGGCCGACCTGTTCCCGAGTTTTTCACTGCTCGGTACGATCGGCTACCAGACCAGCGACACCCGGGAGAGCAGTTCCGGCGACCTGCTTGACTCCGACAGCCTGACCCTGTCGGCCGGGCCGTCATTCAGCTGGAACATCCTCAACTACGGCCGGCTGCGCAACAATGTGCGGGTCCAGGACGCGCGCTACCAGCAAACCATCGTCAATTACCAGGACACGGTGCTCAATGCCTACCGGGAAGCCGAGGATGCCATGGTGGCCTTTGTGCAGTCGCGCGAGGAAAGCAGGTTCCGGGAAACCGGCACAATCTCGGCAAAGCGCTCATCGGTGTTGTCGACCATCCAGTATCGCGAAGGGGCCGTGGACTTCCAGCGGGTGGTCGATTCGGACCGCGCCCTGGCATTTCAGCAGGGCCAGTGGGCAAATACCCGCGGCGATATCGCTCTGAACATGATCGCTATCTACAAGGCCCTCGGTGGTGGCTGGGAACTGCGCGAAAATAATGATGTTATATCTGCTGAGAACCGCGAGGCCATGCAGGAGCGCACCAACTGGGGTAACCTGCTCGACGACCCGGAAGAGGATGAGGGTAATGCGGACTCACAGTCGCGCTGACGTCTGTCTCATTGAAATTGTACATATATCAATGTATTTCAATGTCAAATTATCTGGTGGTTAGTTTCCTGACAAGCAATGGCCGGTATCAGGATGCCATGTGACTGGCTGTAGGAGCCAGCTT
>JAUVNM010000213.1 GCA_030599705.1 Gammaproteobacteria bacterium | reverse complement strand
TTATATTAGGAGGATGACAGAGGTAAAAGGACAGGAAGTTGTATCTGCCATTGCCAATAAACAGGTTATTGTTTAGTCACCTTCGGACGCCTCGGATAGCAATGGGCGGGCAACAGGAGTCAGGAAGATCTGACAGCCATGTGTTCGGTGGGGCGGTGCCACCAGCCAGGCCATGCAATACCGGGGCGTTTCTATCTAAACGACAAAAAAGCTGCGTATTATCTGGATGTTCCACTCAGCCTACGGTAACTCTACCCGGTCAGAAAAATTAATAATCAGAAAAAGTTCCACAGAAATTTTGACCGCCCGTTGACATGCATCATGCTGCTGGTGGTGCTTTCCGGGTGCCTGCTGTGGTTCAGGGTGTCCTGGTGTAGATCTCGGTTATCCAGACCGGGGTAGTCACCCGGCTCTGGCGGTGAAATTCCCTTGCTGTGATCCAGCGTTCAATATCCGCCGGGCTGTGTACGAAGGGTCGAAACCCGGAACCGAACCGTTTCAGGAAGAATGCGGCAATGGCCACCCACAGGCGAACGGACAAGCGATCACGCGGGTAGGTGAGTGCCAGCATGTGCCGTGTTTTATCGAGAGCCGCGTTCAGCAACTGTTCGGGCTCCGGGTAGCAACACACCACTTTGTCCATGATGGTAATGTCTGCGTGCGTTATCACATCGGCCAGCCCGACAAAATCTCCCTGTAAATATTCCGTGCGTTTACCCAGTCCTGTGGCTTGTGCCAGCTGCCGGGCCTCGACCAGCATGCGCTCGGACAGATCGACACCCGTGGCCGTGCGCGCGCCTGCCTGCAGCAAGGCCTGGTGCAGATAACCAACTCCGCAGCCAATCTCAAGCAGGTCGGCAGCATTGCTCCCTGCCTGTTGAATGCCATCGATCAGTTGCTGCTGGGTCTTCTCGAAACCGAACACGCGAAATCGCCAGCGGTGCAGTCCCGCCAGACGCGAGAAGAAGCGGTTGGTGTCGGCACAGGGAATGGAGCAGCAGGTCACGGGTGCTGTCCTGCTCAGGTTTTACGAGTGGACTCTACCGGCAGGCCGGCGCGCCGCCATTCCGGAAAGCCGCCTTCCAGCCGCCGGGCCGGTACTCCTTCCGCACGCAGGCGCGCCACGGCATCAAAGGCCAGTACACAATGGGGTCCCCGGCAGTAGGCCACGACTTCCTGGTCCTCGGGGAAATCCTGTAACCGGTCTTCCAGCTCCGCCAGGGGAATGTTGATAGCACCCGGCAAGTGTCCGGCGGCATATTCCTCCGGCGGCCGCACATCGAGCACCGTGACCAGTCCCTGCCGCGCGCGTTCCAGCAGCTCGCCGGCCGGCACCGGCTCGAGGTTGTCCTTGACAGTCAGATAGGTGGTGACGAGTCGCTCGACATCCGCCAGGCGGCGCTCCGCCACCCCGCGCAGGCAATCGAGCAGGGCGAGGACATCGTCCCCGCTCAACCGGTAGAACACCTTGAGCCCGACCTTGCTGGATTCCACCAGCCCGGCCTGGCGCAACTGCTGAAGATGCTGGGAGGTGTTCGCCACCGTTAACCCGGAGACCGTGGCCAGGGCCTCGACGCTGCGTTCGCCCTGCGCCAGATATTCCAGTATTTCCAATCGGTTACCATGGCCCATGGCCTTGGCGATACGGGCGAACTGGGCGAACAGATCGTGTTTGAAATGGCTGCTTGACATCGCTCTCTGATCAGCTAATCTAGTATTCAACTAGTTAATTGAATAGTTGCACAATGGATTTATTATAGCAGTTGCCCCGGGGCAGGCAATCGCAGCGCACCAGAGGAGCCGCCGTATGGATTTCAACGAGTTTGTCATGAGCAACGAAATGCCGATCCGGCTGGGGTTCTTCTTCGGCATCTTCGGTGTCATGGCGCTGTGGGAACTGTTCAGCCCGCGGCGTCGGCTGCAAACCTCCAAGGCCATACGCTGGGCCAACAACCTGGGCCTGGTGTTTTTCAACAGTTTTGTGTTGCGCCTGGTGTTCCCGGCAGCGGCGGTGGGTATGGCGTTGTTTGCCAGCGAGCAGGGCTGGGGGCTGTTTAACTATATAGAAGCACCGTTCTGGCTGACGGTGGTGGCCTCGGTGGTCATCATGGATTTCTTTATCTGGCTGCAGCACGTGATGGTCCATGCCGTGCCGGTACTGTGGCGCCTGCACCGCGTGCACCACGCGGACCTGGATTTTGATGTCACCACCGGTGCGCGCTTTCACCCCCTCGAGATTCTGCTCTCCATGTTGATCAAGTTTGCCGTGATCCTGTTGCTGGGACCACCGGTGTTGGCCGTGGTGATCTTCGAAGTGGTTCTGAATGCAACCGCGATGTTCAACCATAGCAATGTGCGGCTTCCCGAAACCCTGGACCGCTTCCTTCGGCTTATCGTTGTGACACCGGACATGCACCGCGTGCACCATTCCGTTGAGGACGACGAGACCAACAGCAACTTCGGATTCAACCTGCCATGGTGGGACCGCCTGTTCGGCACCTACCGGGACCAACCGCGTGCCGGGCATGAAGGGATGACCATCGGCATCCGTACGTTCAAGGAGGACAAGTGGTGCAGCTGGCTGCCGGGCATGCTGGCGATCCCCTTTATCGGCAAGGTGCAGGACTACGCCATCAACCGGCGCCAGTGGGAGGATGATCGTGAACAATAATCACCTCATGCGCATTGTGTTGTTCCTGGGTCTCGCAGCCGCGGCCACACTCGCGATCATTTACCGTGACCAGGTTGACGGTGCGGCGCTCGAGGCCTGGGTCCGTGATGCCGGGCCGGTGGCACCCCTGCTGTTTATGGTGATTTACACACTGGCCGCTGTCCTGTTTCTGCCCGGCTCGGTCATCACGCTCGCCGGTGGCGCCCTGTTCGGCCCGGTGCTGGGTACCTTCTATAATCTGACCGGCGCCACGCTGGGCGCCACCCTTGCATTTCTGATTGCGCGCTACCTGGCATCAGACTGGGTAGCGGAAAAGACCGGCGGGCGCGTGCAACAGCTCATCAACGGCGTCGAGGGTGAAGGCTGGCGCTTTGTTGCATTTGTACGGCTGGTGCCGCTGTTCCCGTTCAACCTGTTGAACTATGCACTGGGACTGACGCGCCTGCGGCTGCTGCATTACATCGTTGCGACCTATATCTTCATGCTGCCGGGCGCAATTGCCTATACCTATCTGGGCTACGCCGGCCGCGAGGCCGTCGCCGGTGGCGAGGGCATGATCCAGAAGGGCCTGCTGGCCCTTGCGTTACTGGCCGTGGTGGCCTTTCTGCCACGACTGATTGGCACTCTGCGTCGTGGCCGCATGATGGATACGGTGGACTTCAGGCAGCGGCTGGCTGCCGAAACGGATTTGCTGGTGCTGGATGTGCGTACATCCGAAGACTTCGTCGGCGAACAGGGACATATCGACGGGGCCGTGAATATACCCGTTGAGGAGCTGCAACAGCGCATGGCCGAACTGGGCGATCACCTGGAGCACCCGGTTGCGATTGTCTGCCGTACCGACAAACGTTCCGCAAAGGCAGCACTGTTGTTGACGGAAGAAGGTTTCGCCGACGTGCACGTGGTGCGCGGCGGCATGACAAAGTGGATAGAGGCGGGCCTGCCGGTAACGTGTTAGCAAGTGCAACTTGCCTGCAGGCCATGGCTCGTCCGAGGAGGTAATCATGAGTACTGACATTAGTATTGCTGACATCGTGGTCCACCTGCACCCGGACAACGCAGCCGAGTGCAAGGGCCGGCGGGTTGAGGAAGGACTGCGGACCCATGACGGCGTGGTCTCGGTGCACTTCAACGAGGAAGATCACCCGCACGCCGTGGTGGTGGCCTACAACCCCAAGGCAACCAGTTCGGACGCACTGCTTGCCGAGATCAGGAAGTGTGACAAGGAAGCCGTGATGGCGGGCATCTAGTCCTGTCTGACCCGGTACTACTGTGGCCATGACAATGGGGAAGACCATTCTTGTGCTGGGTGGCGGCATCGGTGGCCTGGTGGCCGCCAGCCGCCTGCGCAAGGGGTTGTCACCCGAACACCGGATGGCCGCAGTCAATCTCGAGGAGTTGCTCAGCGAACTCATGGAATGCGGACTGGAAGTGAGTGCATGCGGTATGGCATTGAACGATTGTGCCATTGACAAGTCGGCCATGCTCCCGGGAATCGAATGCGGCTCCATGAAGGCACTGGCGAGCTGGGTGAAAAACAGCGACCA
>JAUVNM010000030.1 GCA_030599705.1 Gammaproteobacteria bacterium | reverse complement strand
GTCAATTCCGGGTATCATGCAGAGGCTGTTAGCCAGTATGAATGCCATATATATGTCAAAACAACAGGTTACGACTTTTTTCTATATATATTCTAGATGATAGGGGTCCCTTGAAACCGGCCCGCCAAACGCGGAAACTTTTTCCATGCAGCCCACCTTTATTCACTTGCACGTGCACACCGAGTATTCGCTCGTCAACGGGACGGTCCGTATTCCGGCACTGGTTGGCAGAACCGCGGAACTCGGGATGCCGGCCGTCGCGGTGACTGACCAGGGCAACCTGTTTTCCATGGTGAAGTTCTATCGCGCGGCGATGAAAGCGGGGGTGAAGCCGATTGTAGGCGCCGATCTCTGGCTGGCGGACGCCTCCGGAAATGGCCGCATGTCCCGCATTGTGTTGTTGTGCAAACAGCATGCAGGTTACCTGAATCTGGTGCGCCTCGTGTCACGCAGTTACACGGAAGGCCAGCAGTACGGCCGTCCCGCTATTGAGCAATCCTGGCTGGAAGGTCAGACCGACGGTCTGATTGCCCTGTCCGGCGGGCGCGCCGGGAATGTCGGCCAGGCAATTGTTGCGCGGGAGATGGATCGTGCCAGCCGGTTGCTTGATGGCTGGGCTGGATTGTTCCCGGACAGTTTCTATCTCGAGTTGCAGCGCAGCGGGCGTCCACATGAAGAGGAGTATCTGCATGGTGCGGTCAGTCTTGCCGCGGCGGCCGGTGTTCCTGTTGTCGCTACGAACGATGTGCACTTCCTGGCGCCCGGGGATTTTGAAGCGCACGAGGCACGGGTTTGCATTAACGAAGGCCGTACGCTGGATGACCCGCGCCGTTCCCGCGAGTTTACCGAGCAGCAATACCTGCGCACGCCGGAAGAAATGCAGCAGTTGTTCAATGACATCCCGGAGGCCATAGCAAACAGTGTCGAGATCGGCCGTCGTTGCAACCTTGAGGTTGAGCTGGGCAAGAACTTCCTTCCCGAGTTCCCGGTGCCAGCGAACCTGACGCTGGACGAATACTTCCGGTCACTGGCACGGCGTGGCCTGGAAAACCGACTGGTTGGGATACGCGCTGCAACAGCACCTGAGGAGGTCGATGTTGCCGCCTACGAGCAACGTCTGGATACCGAGATCACGGTTATTCTCGGGATGGGATTTCCCGGTTACTTTCTCATCGTTGCGGATTTCATCCGCTGGGCCAGGGAAAACAGCATACCGGTCGGTCCCGGCAGGGGGTCCGGTGCCGGTTCGCTGGTTGCCTATGCCCTGGGCATCACCGATCTTGATCCGATCCGCTATGACCTGCTGTTCGAGCGCTTCCTGAATCCGGAGCGGGTCTCCATGCCGGATTTTGACGTGGATTTCTGCATGGACGGCCGTGACCGGGTGATCGATTATGTCGCCGGGCGCTATGGCCGTGACCATGTTTCCCAGATCATCACCTACGGTTCGATGGCCGCCAAGGCCGTGGTGCGTGACGTGGGCCGGGTGCTCGGCCATCCCTACGGCTTTGTCGACCGGATCGCCAAGCTGATTCCCTTTGAAATCGGCATCACACTGGACAAGGCACTGGACCAGGAACCGGCACTGCGGGATCTCTACGACAATGATGAGGAAGTCCGCTCCATCATCGACCTGGCACAATCGCTCGAAGGCCTGGCGCGCAATGCCGGCAAGCATGCCGGTGGCGTGGTGATTGCCCCGTCGCGCCTGACCGACTTCACGCCGCTTTACTGTGAGCAGGGCAGTGAAACCGTGGTCAGTCAGTTCGACAAGGATGATGTCGAGGCGGTCGGGCTGGTGAAGTTCGATTTTCTCGGCCTGCGCACCCTGACGATTATCGACCGTGCGTTACATACAGTTAATGCAGAGCGGGCAGCAGCCGGTGATCCGGCCATCGACATCAGTACCATTCCGCTGGATGACACGGCGACTTTTGATTTATTGAAGTCATGTGCAACCACGGCCGTGTTTCAGCTCGAATCCACCGGCATGAAGGACCTGATACGCCGGCTGCGGCCGGACATGTTCGAGGACATTGTTGCGCTTGTTGCGCTGTTCCGCCCGGGACCGCTGCAGTCCGGCATGGTGGATGACTTTATCAAGCGCAAGCTCGGTGCACGGGTGGTGTACCCGCACCCTGAACTGGAGCCGATCCTCAAGCCGACCTACGGCATCATTCTGTACCAGGAGCAGGTCATGCAGATCGCCCAGGTGCTGGCGGGCTACTCGCTGGGCGGTGCCGACCTGTTGCGCCGCGCCATGGGCAAGAAAAAACCGGAAGAGATGGCCAAGCAGCGTACTGTTTTTATGGAAGGGGCGCTGGCACGGGATGTCGATGCAAATATCGCCTCCGGCATTTTTGATCTAATGGAAAAATTTGCCGGTTACGGGTTCAACAAGAGTCATTCGGCGGCTTACGCGCTGATTTCCTACCAGACTGCCTGGCTCAAGGCACATTACCCCGCGGCGTTTATGGCAGCAGTGCTGTCGGCGGACATGGACAACACCGACAAGATCGTGCGCCTCGTTGCGGAATGCCGGGACATGAAGCTGAACGTGGTTCCCCCGGATGTGAATACCTCGGACTACTGGTTTACGGTGCTGGCCGATGACACCGTGGTATACGGACTTGGCGCCATCAAGGGCGTCGGGCAGTCTGCGATCGACGCTATGCTCGCCGAGCACCGGGAGCATGGCCGTTTCGAAGATATCTATAACCTGTGTCAGCGCGTCGATCATGGCAAGGTGAACCGGCGCACACTCGAGGCCCTGGTACGTGCCGGTGCCATGGACACGATGGGAGAAACCCGGGCCACCCAGATGGCGAATCTGCCGCTGGCGCTGCAGATGGCTGCGCAGGACTCGCGCAACCGGGATACCGGACAGGACGATCTGTTTGGCGGGACCACCGAGGTCAGCAGCGTGCGTCCGGAACGGCCGGTCCTGCCCGAGTGGGACGAGGAGCAGAAACTGCTGGGAGAAAAAGAAACCCTGGGGCTGTACCTGACCGGACATCCGATTACGCGGTATGCGCGGGAGCTGCGCCGCATTACCAGCGGGCAACTGGCCAACCTTGCCCAGTCACTGGCCGGGAGTAGCGGTGTTCCTGCAGGTATCGATGCGGGCGAACGCCCGGTGACCGTCGCCGGACTGGTGATGACAATGCGCGTACGCAAGACCCAGAGGGGTGGCAGGATTGCGTTTCTCACGCTGGACGACCATACGGCACAAATGGACATCCGTATTTTCAGCGAGGTGTTCGACAAGTTCCAGGCCTTGCTCGCCAGAGACAAGCTGCTGGTGATCCAGGGAACCCTGGGGCTGGATGATTACACCGGGGGTAACCAGATCACAGCGCAGGAAATCTACGACATTAACCAGGCGCGCGAACAGTTTGCACGCCGGCTGGTGGTGGGCGTGGAGGCAACACAGGCCGGCAACGGCTTTGTGAAGTCGCTGGCGGATATTCTCACACCGTTTCGCGAGGGCAGCTGCCGTGTCTGCATCGATTACCTGGGTGGTGGCGCCGCGGCGCGGGTTGCGCTGGGTGACGAATGGACGGTACATCCCACCGACGAGCTGCTGCATCGCCTGCAGGAGCTGGCGGGTGAGCAGCACGTAATGGTGGAGTATAACTGAGCTCACGGACTCCTTTTTGCAGCTATCGTGTAAACTAGCGCTATCCCGATGTAACCGAACCCAAGCCATGAACCTTAATTTTCTGGAATTCGAACAGCCCATTGCCGAGCTGGAAGCAAAAATCGATGAGCTGCGTTATATCGGCGATGAAGCCGATGTCGATATCAATATTGATGAAGAAGTGTCCAAGCTGGAGGCCAAGAGCAAGCTGCTCACCCAATCAATTTTCTCGGGCCTGACTGCGTGGCAGATTTCACAACTTGCCCGGCACCCGCAACGGCCGTACACCACGGAATATATTGTGCGCCTGTTCACCGAGTTCCATGAGCTGCACGGTGACCGCTGCTATGCCGATGATCATGCCATTATCGGCGGGGTTGGACGCCTCGAGGGCATACCGGTCATGCTCATCGGCCAGCAGAAGGGTCGCGACACCAAGGAGAAGCTGCACCGGAATTTCGGTATGGCGCGCCCGGAGGGATATCGCAAGGCGCTGCGCCTGATGCGCATGGCGGAGCAATTCAAGCTGCCCCTGTTGACGTTTATCGATACCCCGGGGGCCTATCCGGGAATCGGTGCCGAGGAACGTGGCCAGAGTGAAGCCATTGCCAGAAACCTGTTTGTCATGTCCGCCCTGCGGACGCCGGTGATTTGCACAGTGATCGGCGAGGGGGGGTCCGGCGGTGCGCTCGCCATCGGGATCGGGGACCGGACCCTGATGCTGCAGTACAGCACCTACTCGGTAATTTCACCGGAAGGCTGTGCCTCCATTCTCTGGAAGAGTGCCGAAAAGGCCGAGGATGCGGCAGAGGCCCTGGGGATTACCTCGGAGCGGCTGCTGGAGCTTGGCCTGGTCGACCGGATTATCGAGGAGCCGCTGGGGGGTGCCCACCGTGATGTCGATGCCATGGCAGACAACCTCAAGTCGGTCCTGCTGGAAGAACTGCAGCAGTTGACCGGCACCCCCCCGGATGAACTCGTCGAGAACCGCTACCGGCGCCTGATGGCCTACGGCCAGTTTACTGATACCTGACCTGATCAACCGGGCAATGGCATTCCCGGTATCGAGCGGTTCCATGTTTTCCCCGGATTCCCTGAAGCGTCACCTGCAATCCCTGCCGGCCGTGCCGCACTACTGGGTGGCCTACAGCGGGGGAGTCGATTCCCATGCACTGCTGCATGCACTCGCGGCACTGCGTGATACCTTGCCCGGTGAACTGGGCGCCGTGCATGTCAACCACGGGCTGCAGGCGGCGGCAGCCGAGTGGGCGGCTCACTGCGAGACCGTGTGCCGCGATCTGGATGTCCCGCTGGTCGGGCTGACGGTCGATGGCCGACCTGCTGCCGGTGACAGTCCGGAAGCGGCAGCACGCGCTGCCCGCTATGCGGCACTGGCACACTGGTTGCCGGCCGGGCACGGTCTGCTGACGGCGCAGCACCGCGATGACCAGGCCGAGACGCTGTTATTGCAATTGTTGCGCGGTGGCGGTGTCCAGGGTCTCGCGGCCATGCCGGCTGTGGCGGATCTCGGCGCCGGTTTGCTGCTGCGCCCGCTGCTGGATTTCAGTCGCCGTGATCTGCGGGCGTATGCCGACAGATGCCGGCTTGACTGGGCGGAGGACCCCAGCAACACGGACACTGGCCTGGACCGGAATTACCTGCGGCAGCAGATTGTCCCGGCACTGCGCAAGCGCTGGCCCGCCGTGGCACAGACGCTGGCGCGCAGCGCGCAGCACTGTGCCGAAGCGGCCCGGATCCTGGAGCAGGTGGCGGTAGCGGACGTGGCGGGCCTGACAGGACCGGCAGGAGATACCCTGGTACTGAGCCGCTTGCAGGTCCTGGCACCGGAGCGCCGGCGCAATGTGTTGCGCTTCTGGTTGCAGCAACGTTGCGGGGCGCCGCCATCGACGGCCGTGCTGTCGCGGATCCTGCATGACATCCCGGCAAGCCGCCCGGATGCCAGCCCCTGTGTGCGCTGGGGCGGTTTTGAAATCCGGCGTTACCGGGACCGGTTGTACCTGATGCGGCAGGCGTCGGCACGCATTCCCGGCCAGCGGTTTGCGTGGTCGTTATCCGGGAGTCTGGAGCTGCCGGACGCCGGGGGCACGCTGCTCGCGAACCGTGCATCGGGTCATGGCCTGCGGGCAAATGCCATTTCGGGTCCGGTCGAAGTGGCATTCCGGCAGGGCGGCGAGCGCTGCCGGCCCGCCGGCCGGCCGCAACATCATTCCCTCAAGAAACTCTTCCAGGAACGCGGGGTTCCCCCCTGGGAGCGCCCGCGCATCCCGCTGATCTACATTGGCGACGAGCTGGCCGCGGTGGCCGGATTCTGGGTCTGTGAACCGTTCTGTGCCGCACCCGGCGAGCCCGGATTCGCCATCGAATGGAGCGGCCGCCCTGCCAGCTGCTGACCGGCACATAAAGCGGATGAAGCCGGTGAAACAATTGAGGTCATCGACCGGTTCTGGTAACGTCTAACCCCGTCCAGCGGCACGCGTGCCGCTCCCTGAATCCTGGTTCCCGATGACCCGATTTATCTTTATTACCGGCGGTGTGGTGTCTTCCCTGGGCAAGGGAATCGCCTCGGCCTCCCTGGCCACCTTGCTGGAATCCCGGGGCCTGAAAGTCACCCTGCTCAAGCTCGATCCCTACATTAACGTCGATCCCGGTACCATGAGCCCGTTCCAGCACGGTGAGGTGTTCGTGACCGAGGACGGCGCCGAGACCGATCTGGATCTCGGTCACTATGAGCGCTTCGTGCGCACCACCATGGGGCAGCACAACAACTTCACCACCGGCCAGATCTACGAAAACGTGATTCGCAAGGAGCGTCGCGGCGATTACCTCGGCGCCACCGTGCAGGTCATCCCGCACGTTACCGATGAGATCAAGCACAGTATCCGCCTCGGTGCGGGTGACGCGGACATTGCCATGATCGAGATCGGCGGCACCGTGGGTGATATCGAGTCCCTGCCATTCCTGGAGGCCATTCGCCAGATGGGTGTTGAACTGGGGCATGAACGCGCGCTGTTCATGCACCTGACGCTGGTGCCCTATATCGCGGCATCCGGCGAGATCAAGACCAAGCCAACCCAGCACTCGGTAAAGGAACTGCGCTCCATCGGTATCCAGCCGGACATCCTGCTGCTGCGCGCTGACCGGCAGCTGCCGCCGGCCGAACGCCGCAAGGTGGCGTTGTTTACCAACGTCGAGGAACGTGCGGTGATCTCCGCCGTCGATGTCGACAGTATCTACAAGATCCCGCTGCTGCTGCACGACCAGCAGCTCGATGACATCGTCGTCGAGAAAATGAAAATCGATGCCGGACCGGCCGACCTGTCCGAGTGGGAACAGGTCAACCGGGACCGTGAATCACGTGCGGGCGAAGTGACCATTGTCATGGTCGGCAAGTACGTCGACCTGACCGAGTCCTACAAGTCGCTGTCCGAGGCCCTGATTCACGCGGGCATTCACACGCGCACCAACGTGAACATCCGCTACGTGGATTCCGAGAACATCGAGACGGACGGTACCGGGAGTCTCGAGGGCGCCGATGGCATCCTGGTGCCGGGCGGGTTCGGTGAACGTGGCGTGGAAGGCAAGATTACTGCCGTGCAGTTTGCCCGCGAGCACCGCATACCCTACCTGGGCATCTGTCTCGGCATGCAGGTGGCTGTGATCGAATATGCACGCCACGTGGCCGGGCTGGACGGCGCGCACTCGACGGAATTCGAGCCGCAGACCAGGCATCCCGTGATTGCCCTCATTACCGAGTGGAGCCGTGCGGATGGTGGCACCGAGCAGCGCTCGGAGGAATCGGGTCTCGGCGGCACCATGCGCCTCGGGGGCCAGTCCTGCGAGCTGGCGGCCGGCAGCCTGGCCCGCGAACTGTATGCCAGGGACACCATCGTCGAGCGCCACCGCCACCGCTATGAATTCAATAACAACTATCGCGATGCCCTGGCGGACCAGGGCCTGCGGTTGTCGGGCGTGTCCCGGGACGGCAAGCTGGTCGAGGTGGTCGAGATTCCGGACCACCCGTGGTTCCTGGGCTGCCAGTTTCACCCGGAGTTCACCTCGACACCGCGTGATGGCCACCCCCTGTTTACCGGTTACATCCAGGCCGCACGCGCCTATCACCAGGGTGGGCTTGAAACGACGGCCGCGGTCGCGGCAAACGCTGACGCCTGAGTCCGCGTATCATCCAGAACCTGAGCAGCAGATTTCCGGGAGTAACGACTAATGGAATTGTGTGGATTCGAGGTCGGTCTGGACCGGCCTTTCTTTCTGATTGCAGGACCCTGTGTCATCGAGAGCGAGGCACTGTCCATGGACACGGCCGGGCAGCTGAAAGAGATTACCGCCGCGCTGGATATTCCGTTCATTTACAAGTCCTCGTTTGACAAGGCCAACCGTTCTTCACACAAGAGTTTTCGCGGGCCGGGTATGGAAGAGGGCCTGCGGATCCTGCAGAAGGTGAAGGACGAGATCGGTGTGCCGGTGTTGACCGATGTACACGAGGACACGCCGCTCAACGAGGTTGCCGCGGTGGTCGATGTCCTGCAGACGCCGGCGTTCCTGTGCCGCCAGACCAACTTCATCCAGAAAGTGGCGGCCCAGGGCAAACCGGTGAATATCAAGAAGGGCCAGTTCCTGTCACCATGGGACATGAAGAACGTGTCCGACAAGGCGCTGGCCGGCGGTAACCGGCAGATCATGGTGTGCGAGCGCGGGGCTTCCTTCGGATATAACAACCTGGTCTCCGACATGCGCTCACTGGCCGTGATGCGCGACTGCGGTGTGCCGGTGGTATTTGATGCCACCCATTCGGTGCAGCTGCCCGGCGGGCAGGGCGCGAGTTCCGGTGGCCAGCGCGAGTTCGTCCCGGTGCTGGCGCGCGCGGCCATGGCCGTGGGTATATCCGGGGTGTTCATGGAAACCCACCCGGATCCTGCCAAGGCGCTGAGTGATGGTCCGAATGCCTGGCCGTTGCAGCGCATGCGCGAGCTGCTCGGCATCATGAAGCAGCTCGACGCCACCGTGAAGGCACAGCCGTTCCCGGAAAGCGATCTGATGTAAGCCGCCCGTCCGCTTGTACCGGACTTCTGAAGTTTTCGAAGAGTCAATCTCAACTATCTAAATAATGGAGAGAAAATGTCAGGTATAGCTGATGTAGTCGGGCGCGAGATCGTGGATTCGCGCGGTAACCCAACGGTTGAGGCGGAGGTCACCCTGGAATCGGGCGCCATGGGCCGGGCGGCCGCGCCATCCGGGGCATCGACCGGCACCCGGGAAGCGGTCGAGCTGCGCGATGGCGACCCGCAGCGTTACGGCGGCAAGGGCACGCTGCAGGCCGTCGGCCACATCAACGGCGAGATCCGCACGGCGGTTACCGGCATGGAGGCGCATGACCAGGCGGTCGTCGATCAGGCACTCATCGAGCTGGACGGGACCGACAACAAGGGACGGCTCGGTGCCAATGCCACGCTGGCGGTCTCGCTCGCTACCGCGCATGCCGTTGCCCGCGAGGAGGGTTGTGGCCTGTACCGCCTGCTCGGCGGTGACGGCCCCATGCAGATGCCGGTGCCGATGATGAACATTATCAACGGCGGGGTACACGCCAATAACAGTGTCGACCTGCAGGAATTCATGATCATGCCGGTGGGTGCGGGCAGCCTGCACGAGGCCGTGCGTTTTGGCGCCGAGATATTTCATGCACTGAAATCGGTGCTCAACGGACGTGGCCTGAATACGGCCGTGGGTGACGAGGGCGGTTTTGCCCCCGACCTGCCCTCCAATGAAGCCGCCATCGAGGTCATCCTGGAAGCGATTGACACGGCCGGCTTCAAGGCCGGGCAGGATATCTACCTGGCGCTGGATGCTGCGAGTTCCGAGTTCTATCGGGATGGCCGCTACGTGCTGGCGTCCGAGGGCCGGGACTTTGATGCCGCCGGCTTTGTCGATTACCTCGCCGCGTGGGTTGACCAGTACCCGATCCTGTCCATCGAGGACGGCCTGGATGAGGGCGACTGGGACGGCTGGAAGATCCTGACCGACAAGCTCGGCGAGCGCGTGCAGCTGGTCGGCGACGACCTGTTTGTCACCAACACCCGCATCCTGCAGGAAGGCATCGACCGGCACATTGCCAATTCCATTCTTATCAAGCCGAATCAGATCGGTACCCTGACCGAGACGCTGGCGGCCATCAGTATGGCCACGGCTGCCGGCTACAGTTCGGTGGTCTCGCATCGTTCCGGTGAGACCGAGGATGTCACCATTGCCGATATTGCCGTGGCGACCCCGGCTACCCAGATCAAGACCGGCTCCCTGTCACGCTCGGACCGGGTCGCCAAGTACAACCAGCTGATGCGCATCGAGTCCGAGCTCGGGGATGCCGCAAGCTATGCCGGGGCCGCCGCCTTCAAGCAGCTGGCCGGTGGATGATCGACCTGTGGGCTGACTGCCTGAACCTCCGTGAAGAAGCTGATTGCGTTTCTGGTTGTGCTGCTGGTGATCCTGCAGTACCAGCTCTGGATCGGCGACGGTGGTCTGCTGGATGTCTGGAATCTGCACCAGGAGGTGGAGGCGCTGCGGCAGGATAATGAACGCCTGCAGGAACGCAATGCCGCCCTCAATGCCGAGGTGCTGGACCTCAAGCAGGGCCTCGATGCGATCGAGGAGCATGCGCGCGAAGACCTTGGCATGGTCAAGGAAGGCGAGACCTTCTACCAGATTGTGGACTAGATTATGTTGTTAGTTTCCGGGGAGTACGTCAGTCAGGGGACATGTTTATCCGTGGGTGTCGGCAGCAGGGATGCTGCCGCCAAGCCTACAGGGACGTATTCACGGCGCCCCACGGATAAACATGTCCCCTGACTGACGTACTCCCCGGAAACTAACAACATAATCTATTCCACAATCTGGTAGAAG
>JAUVNM010000252.1 GCA_030599705.1 Gammaproteobacteria bacterium | reverse complement strand
CGGCATGATAAAGGTTCGACCGATATAGCGGTTCTTAATGAACCCTTCCCGGTATTTAACGCCCAGGTGATAAGCCACCTGAAGTGCCGAGGTACAGCTCGTGTCGGGAATCGGAATAACGACATCGATATCATGGTCCGGACGGATCCGGCGTATTTTTTCTGCGAGGCGATCGCCCATGCGCAGACGTGCCTTGTAGACGGAGATATTGTCAATGATCGAGTCCGGCCTGGCGAGATAGACAAATTCAAAAATACAGGGTGAATGCACCGCTGTGTCGGCACACTGCTGTGTATGCACCTGGCCATCAACGCCAATGAAAACAGCTTCACCCGGAGCGATGTCCCTTACCAGCTCGAATCCCAGCACATCCAGCGCAACACTTTCGGAAGCAATGATATATTCCGTGCCATCCGGCGTTTCACGTTTGCCGTAGACGACCGGACGGATCCCGCAAGGATCACGGAAGCCCAGAATTCCGTAGCCGGTAACCATGGCAATCGCCGCGTAGGCGCCCTCGCAGCGCCGGTGCACACCGGCAACAGCATTAAAGACATCACTGACATCCATACGCAGTTTGCCTTGCTGCTGCAGCTCGTGGGCGAAGATATTCAGCAGGATTTCCGAGTCTGATTCCGTGTTTATCTGGCGCAGGTCTTCCTGGAACAGTTCCTGTTTCAGGGTATTCGCATTGGTCAGGTTGCCATTGTGCGCGAGGCTGATACCGTAGGGAGAATTCACATAAAACGGCTGTGCCTCGGCAGAGCTTTCACTGCCTGCCGTTGGATAGCGCACATGACCGATACCCATATTGCCATACAGGCGCAGCATGTGCCGCGTGTGGAAAGTATCACGTACCAGGCCGTTACCCTTGCGGAGGTGCAGATGGCTGCCGTCACAGGTCATGATGCCTGCCGCATCCTGGCCGCGGTGCTGCAACAATGTCAGGCCGTCATAGATCGCCTGGTTGACTGGTCCGTGGGCCACGATACCGATGATGCCGCACATAACAGACCCCTGTTTCTATACGTAAGAGATGTTCTCGGAAATATCCATGGGCAGGTACTCACGCATCCACATGGCGAATTCCTGGAAGTAGCTGATCAACTGGGAACTTTGCCACCAGGAATCCTGCGGCAAGGGGGTGAGTCCCGCAAACAACACCATGATAGCCACGATGACTGCACCGCGCGCCACCCCGAACACTACACCGAGCAGGCGGTCAGTAGTGGCCAGGCCGGTTTTCACAACAAGTTTGCTTGCGAGGTAATTTACCAGTGCACCCAGTAACAGCACGCTGATGAACAGGATAGTGAAGGCTGCGATGTTCTGGATAGACGGTTCGTCAATCCATTGCGACAGGACAACTGCGAGTTCCTCATAAAATATCATCGACACCCACAGCGCCACGAGCCAGGAAGCCAGTGCCAGCGCTTCCTTGACGAAACCGCGAAACAGACTTAACACGGCTGAAAGAATAACCAGTGCGATGATTGCAATATCGATCCAGGCCATTGATTTGTCTTCCTCGTTGGCGAGCTTGGATACCACAGCCCGTTGACTTTAATTATATTTCAGGGTCAGGACATTCTACCAGATATGCCGTTTCCCCTGCTATTGAAATCCGGTGGCCGGCATGACAGCGTATCAGGCACAGGGCTACGGCTCATTCCTTGAACTGGGTAACAATCCCCTTGAGGTGGTACTGGCTGGTGATCCGGTCACGCTGTTTCTCGGCCGCGGCACGTGAATTGAAGGGCCCTACCAGGACCCGCCAGGCCTTGCCCTCAGCGGCAGCGATCTCCTGCAGGTGACTGTTGTAACCGGCCTTCTGCAGCCGGTCGCGCAACCCGTTGGCATTTAATTGCTGGGTGAAGCTGCCGACCTGGATGACCCAGGACCCGGCGGGCAAGGCAGAGTGCGCGGCCTGTTTGGCCGGCTTTTCCGGTGCCGCGGGTGTGGCAGTCACTGCCGCAGCCGGTTCCTGCACCGGTGGAACGGGCGTGCTTTCGCTGGCTACTTCCGGAGCGGAAGGTTCCGCCTGCAGCGGGGCCTCCGCAGGCAACCCGTCAGGAACCGGCAACTCCACCTCCGCCTGGTATTCAATCTGTGGAGGGACCGGGATATCCTGAACGCGGGGTGTCCAGTCATCATCAGGGCCCTCAAGAATAACCGGTATAAAAATGACTGCCAGGGAGATCAGAACAACCGCTCCGACCAGTCGTTGTTTGAGTCTTTGATCCATCATGAGCCTTTGGTTGCGTGCGGATACCGGGCAAGGGATATGCAGGCGCGACTATACAGCACCCGCCATGGCTTCTGCCACGGTATGAAATGAACCGCAGATCACAATCCGGTCACCCGTCCTGGCGACATGGTTTGCATGCCTGATCGCCGCAGCAACGTCAGGAAAACAGGAAATACTTGACGGATTGATTGCATGGCTTGCGCGTGCGCTAAGCGCGGCAGCAGTCAACCCGCGTGCAGTCTCCAGCCCTGCCAGGCACCAGTAATCCGCCACCGGAGCCAGATACTCCGTGAATCCCTCTATATCCTTGTCCTCCAGCATGCCGAGTACCACCCAGGTGTTGCCGGTAACCGCGTTGTTCACGAGCACCTCCGCAAGACGCCGGGCGCCCTGGGGATTGTGTGCGACATCGAGTACTTTCCCGGGATGCCCCGGAATAAACTGGCAACGGCCCGGCAACCCGGCTTCCTGAAGCCCGCTCGTGATGGATGCACTGTCAACCGGGAACCACTCCCTAATGGATTCAAGCACCATCAGCACACCGGCCGCATTATTGAACTGGTGGTCACCTGGCAGCGCAGGAAACGGTAATGCGGCATGCTGCGTGCACGGCCCGCTCCAGTGCCAGTCATCGGCACTGACTGAATAGTGAAATTGCTCGTTGAGTCCATACCAGCGGGCCCCTGTTGTTATGGCGCATTCCCTGAGGTCGCTGACAGGGTCGGGATCGCTGCTGATGGCTGGAACCCCGCTGCGGAAAATGCCGGCCTTTTCCCGTGCTATTGCTGCACGGCTGTTTCCCAGCCACTCGACGTGATCGATGCCGATGGACGTTACCAGTACGCTGTCGGGATCGATGATATTCACGGCATCCAGCCTGCCACCCATACCGACCTCGAGCAGCATGATATCGGGAGCCTTGTCCTGCATGATCCTGAGTGCGGCCAGGGTACCAAATTCAAAGTAGCTAAGAGAGTCCTGCCGGCGCTGTGTGTCAACTGCATCGAAAGCGCTGCACAATTCCGTATCGCTGACCTCGGATCCGTTGATCCTGATGCGTTCGTTATAGCGCAACAGGTGTGGCGAAGTGTAACTGCAGACCTGATAACCGGCGCGCAAAAGAATCGTTTCCAGCAGCGCAATACTTGAGCCCTTGCCGTTGGTTCCGGCAACGGTGATGGTGAGTGCGCGCGGCTGGCAGAGTCCCATGCGGGCTGCGACCCTGGCCACCCGTTCCAGGCCCAGGTCGATCTGCCGGGGATGCAGGGATTCCTGCCATTGCAACCACTCAGCGAGGCGCTTGAAACGTGGCATGGTCGGGTGACGGCTGCAGGCCGGAGGGGGTTCGTGTTCCTGCCGCTGCCAGGCGGCTGCCCCGGTACCGGATTAGTTGACGGCCGTTGACGAAGCGGGTTTACCTGTCAATATTCCCAATAT